>CAXSEU010000146.1:7675-8208 GCA_964236485.1 uncultured Lichenihabitans sp.
CATGCGGGTCGTCTTGGGCAAGTGCCGCCCGCCGTCACCATCGAGGTTCTCGGCCGTCTGAAAGATTATCTCTTCTGATGCCGCGACGGGTAGCGCACGGATCTTTTTAGCGGCGAAGTCGGCCACGGGACGGGCAGTCGAGATCGCGTGAATTCCTGACCCTTCGATCACGTCGGCAGGCTCTCGTCCCGACGGCGGAAATGTCGCGCCCGCACGGCGTTCATGCTAGCCAGCCGGTCAGTCAGCAAACGGGGCATCCGCATGGACAACGTCATCGTGGTCGATCATCCGCTGGTGCAGCACAAGCTGACGCTGATGCGCACGGCAACGCGCTCGACCAAAGGATTCCGCCAGTTGCTGAACGAGATCGGCATGCTGCTCTGCTACGAGGTGACGCGCGACCTGCCGACCGAACTCGTCGAGGTCGAGACGCCGCTCGCCAAGACGATGGCGCCCCTGATCGCCGGCAAGAAGCTCGTGCTGGCGCCGATCCTGCGGGCGGGCGTCGGCTTCCTCGACGGCATGCTGGACCT
>CAXSEU010000147.1:0-8174 GCA_964236485.1 uncultured Lichenihabitans sp.
CGAAGTCGCCACTTTGTGCGCTAAATGCAACCTTCTTGGGCCCGCCGTCGTGTTACGTTCATGTGCGGCTTTTGGAGCATCGACGTCACCCGCCAAGGCGGCTGGCGGGTGAGTCGGAGGCCTGTCGCGGCGGGACCGGTTCCATCGAATGCACACCAAGACCAAGGTTCTCGCCTGTCTGATGGTCGTGGCCCCGCTGGCGGTGATGACGACGCCCCGGCCCGCCCTGGCCCAGATGACGCTTCCCGGCGCTGTCGCGCCGACCCAGGAGGGCGTGACGGTCTCCCCGGAACGCCGTCCGGGTCTCATCAAGCGCCCCAAGGCAAAGGGGGGCCTCACCGGGAGGCCGGCCGCGACGCCCCGCGCCGCCAAGGTCGCCGCACCGGCCTCTCTCGCGGGACAGACCCTGTGGCTCAACGGCCGCAAGAGCCAGATCGTCTTCGACCTGCGTGACAAGCTCCTCGTGGCCTCGCGTCTCGTGCTGAGCGGCGAGCGTCTGTCCAACAGTCGCGAACCCTGTCAGGTCGAGGCCAGTCAAACCCCGATCGCCACCAGCGATCTCGGCAAGCCCAACGGCCTGTCGCGCATCAAGATCGCCTTCCCGGCCTGCCCGATCGCCTTCGACGTGCTGGACGGCGCGGCACTGGCGGTCGGCGACCCGCCGGCCTGCGAGTTCAAGGAGGCCGATTGCCGCGTCCTGCCCGACGGCCTTTGGGGGCCGCAACCCGGCGCCATCGGTCCCGACAGCATCAAGGGCATCGAGCGGGCCCGCGCCCAGGCCGAAGCGGCGGTGCGGGGCGACTACAAGCTCCTCGTCCTCACCACCAAGGACAAGCCGACCATCATGGGCTACGCCCGCGAACAGGCCGGCTTCTCCTCCGCCCGAGAGGAGATCTGCCGCGATTACGCCGGCGAGGGACGGCACGGCATCTGCGCCACCCGTCTGACCGAGGCCCGCGCCGCGGCCCTGCAGGCGAAATACGAGGTCGAGGCGGCCCGCAAAGCCCTGAAGAAGGCGGCAAAGGCCCGCTGATCGGGGACGTGGGACGCCCATGACGAGCGCCGAGATCCTGGAGAGACTGGTCGGCTTTCCCTCGGTCAGCCACCGATCGAACCGCGACATCGTGGCCTATCTCGCGGCTTTCCTCGGAGCGCGCCGGGTCGAGGCGGAGCTGTTCTGTGCCGAGGGCGGGGACAAGGCCAGCCT
The DNA here is from genome assembly GCA_964236485.1 of uncultured Lichenihabitans sp. Classification (GTDB taxonomy): domain Bacteria; phylum Pseudomonadota; class Alphaproteobacteria; order Rhizobiales; family Beijerinckiaceae; genus Lichenihabitans. Next base: position 1,208 of record CAXSEU010000147.1, read on the forward strand.
GTTCGCGACGCTGGGGCCGAGCGGCCGGCCCGGCATCATCCTCTCGAGCCATACCGACGTGGTGCCGACGGAAGGCCAGGCGTGGTCGTCGGACCCTTTCCGCCTGACACAGCGGGACGGGAAGCTCTACGGCCGCGGCGCCGCGGACATGAAGGGCTTCCTCGCCTGCGTGCTCAGCCTCGTCGACCGGCTCGACGCCAGAACCCTCGAAGCGCCGCTGCATCTCTGTTTCAGCCACGACGAGGAAATCGGCTGCGTCGGCGTGCGGCCCATGCTCGCCGCGCTGGCGGAGCGCGGCCTCGAGGCGCGCCTGTGCCTCGTCGGCGAGCCGACGCTGCTGCGGGTCGCGGTCGGACACAAGGGCAAGGTCGCGGCCCGCGCCACCTGCATCGGCCGCGAAGGCCATTCGGCGCTGGCGCCTCGGGCACTGAACGCCATCCACCTCGCGGCGGACCTGCTCGGCGTCCTGCGCCGGACGCAGGAAGACCTGCGGCGGAACGGCGCGCGAGACACGGCCTATGACATCCCCTATTCCACGGTCCACGCCGGCATGGTCGCGGGCGGCACCGCGCTCAACATCGTGCCCAGCCGCTGCACGCTCGATTTCGAGATTCGGACCATCGGCGCCGACGACCCGCTGCAATTGCTGCGGCGCATCGACGCCGAATCCGCGACGGTCGTGGCGGAGGCTCGCGCCCATTGTCCCGAAGCCTCGATCCTCATCGAGGTCGTCAACGACTATCCAGGCCTTGACACGCCGGCGGCGTCGGAGGCCGTCGCCCTCATGGCCGCGCTCACCGGCGACACCTCGACCATCAAGGTGGCGTTCGGCACCGAGGGCGGGCTCTTCCACGAACGGCTCGGCGTCCCGACGCTGGTCTGCGGGCCGGGCTCGATGGACCAGGGTCACCGGCCGGACGAATTTATCGCCGCCGAGGAACTCGACCGCTGCGATGCCCTGTTGGATCGATTGGCCGCCACTCTCATGGCGTAAAGGCATCGCGCCGGACACCCGTCTTGCCTTCAGGCACGGGTCTGTCAGTCTGCAACCCAATAGAGCGGAGCAGGTGAAATGATCCGGACCGGTGCGCAATACAGGGATTCGATCCGTGACGGACGCGCCGTCTTCATCAACGGCGAGCGGGTGGAGGACGTCACCACCCACCCGATGTTCAAGCCGATCGTCGACATCCGGGCGCGCGTCTACGACATGCAGCACGAGGAGCCGACACGTGCGATCATGACCAGTGTGCAGGACGGCGAGGTCAACGCGGTCGGCAATAAGCTGCCGATGACGCAAGCCGACTGGTGGGACAAGCGGCGCGCCACCGACGCCGTGATGGAGGACATCGGCGGCGTCGTCACCCGCATCGGCGACGAGACCGTGGGCGAGATGTGGTCGCTCTTCGACGGACAGGATGTCCTCAACGAGGTCGATCCTCAGTTCTCCGCCAACATCCGCGCCCATATCGGCAAGGTCCTGCGTGCCGACCCCTTCCATGTGTCGGCCAACACCGACCCCAAGGGGGACCGCTCCAAGGCCCCGCAGGACCAGGACCCCGACATGCTGCTGCATGTGGTGAAGGAAACCGATGCCGGCATCGTGGTACGCGGCGCCAAATACGAGACCGCCGCGGCCTACGCCAACCAGGCCTTCACCAAGCCGACCATCGCCAACTGGGGCAACGCCGCCCTTTCGGACTATGCCGTGGGCTTCATCTGCGACCTCGGGTCGCCGGGCCTGAAGTTCATCTGCCGCACGGGCTTTGCGGGGCGCGCGCCGGCGGCCGACTATCCCCTGTCGAACAGGTTCGACGAGGTCGATACGATCGTCATCTTCGACGACGTGCTGATCCCGTGGGAGAACGTGCTGTTCTACCGCCACACCCGGGCGGCGGCCTTCATCCGCTCGACGCTGCACCGCTATTCGGCCTTCGCCTATGTGCAGCGGATCCTCAAGTTCGCCGACATGATGATCGGCGCCGCCCTGTTCAACGCGCGCCAGACCGGGCTCGAGAAGAAGCAGGCCGTGCAGGAGAAACTGTCCGAGATCGCCGTCTACAGGGAGGGCATCAATGCCCATCTCACGGCCGCGATCGCGCTGGCGGAGCGCAGCCCCGGCGGCCTCCTGATGCCGAACCAGTCGCTGCTCTATGCGGGGCGCGTGCTCGCCTGTTCGCAACTGCACGAGATGATGCACATCGCCCGCGAGCTGTGCGGCGGCCAGATCTGCGTGACGCCGGACAGCGCCTCCTTCGAGGCGGCCGAGACGAAACCCTGGCTCGACAAATATTACTCGGTCAACGACAACTGGGTGTCGGACGACCGGCGGCGTCTGCTGGCGCTGGCCCGCGACATGCTGAATTCCGACTATGCCGGGCACCGGCTGACGTTCCAGCTTTTCGCCCAGGCCCCGCCCTTCGCCCATCTCGCCGCCGTCTACCGCAGCTTCGACTGGGACGGGCCGCTGGATTTCGTCAAGAAGGCCGCAGGGTTGTCGAACCGTGTGTTCGAGGGAACGAAAAACCCCGGTGACAGTGCCGTGCGGACGTGGTTTGCCGCCGACCGGATCGCGGCTGAATAGACGCAGCGGATCAGCCGTCATCCGCGCCGGAGAGAAGCCATGACCGTCCATAGACGCATCCGCCCCTTCAACACCAAGGACACCTACCCCGAACAGGCGATCGACAACGACCTTTGCCAGGCCGTCGTGGCCCGGGGCACGATGGTGTTCCTGCGCGGGCAGATCGGCCAGAACCTCGATACCTCCGAAAGCGTCGGTGTCGGCGACGCCGCCGCGCAGACCGAACAGGCCATGGCCAACATCAAGATGCTGCTCGAGGAATGCGGCGCCACGCTGGAGCATATCTGCAAGCTGACCATCTACCTCATCGATCCGCGCTATCGCGAGGCCGTCTACCGCGTCGTCGGCCGGTGGCTGAAGGGTGTGCATCCCTGCTCGACCGGCGTCGTCATCTCGGCCCTGGCCCGGCCCGAATGGGTGGTCGAGGTCGAGGCCATGGCGGTCATTCCGGATGCCGCGTCATGACCTTCTCGATCGTGGCGCGCTGCGCCGAGACCGGCATGTTCGGCGTGGCGGTCTCCTCCTCCTCGCCGGCCGTGGCGGCCCGCTGCGCCTTTGCGCGGGCCGGGGTCGGGGCGGCGACGAGCCAGAACGTCACCGATCCGGCGCTCGGCACGAAGGCGCTCGACCTCCTGGCCCTCGGCGCCAGCGCGGCACAGGTGATCGACGTGGTCCGCGCCGGTGGTCCGGCCATCGCGCACCGGCAGATGCTGGTCGTCGACCGGGAGGGGCGGACCGCCATCCATTCGGGCCGCAAGGTCCTGGGTCTCTGGGGCGAGGCCGAGGCCGAGAATGTGGCTTGTGGCGGCAATCTCCTGAAGGACAGTGGCGTACCGGCGGCCATGGTCGAGGCCTTCACGGCGTCGCGCGGGCATCTGGCCGAGCGGCTGCTCGTCGCCATGCGGGCCGGGCTCGCGGCCGGGGGCGAGGCCGGCCCCGTCCATTCGGCGGGCCTCAGGATCGTCGACACCGTGTCATGGCCGGTGGCGGACCTGCGGGTGGACTGGACGGAGGATTGCCCCATCGCCGGGCTCGCCGCGCTCTGGGATGTTTACGGGCCGCAACTCGATGCCTATGTGCGGCGGGCGCTCGATCCCGATGCCGCCCCGGCCTACGGCGTGCCGGGCGATCCGTGAACGCGTGCTCCCACGCCGGGAAGGATGATCCTCGTTGATTTGCGGCGATGTTGCGGCTACCGGTCGCCCTTCTGCCGGCTAGCGCATGTCATGCCATTGCTGACATACGCCAGCCTAGAAAATGCGACTCGATGAGGGACAGTCCCGATGCACCTGCGCAAGCGCATTCTGGTCACGGGCGGCGCCGGGTTCCTCGGATCCCACCTCTGCGACGCCCTGATCGGCCGCGGTCACCACGTGCTCTGCCTCGACAATTATTTCACCGGCAGCCGGGACAACATCTCCCACCTCATCGGCAACCCCTATTTCGAGGTCATCCGCCACGACGTGACCTTTCCGATCTACCTCGAGGTGGACGAGATCTACAATCTCGCCTGCCCGGCCTCGCCGATCCACTACCAGCACGATCCTGTCCAGACCACCAAGACCAGCGTGCACGGTGCGATCAACATGCTGGGCCTCGCCAAACGCCTGCGGGCGAAGATCCTGCAGGCGTCGACCAGCGAAGTCTACGGCGACCCGGCAGTGCATCCGCAGACCGAGGACTACTGGGGCAACGTCAACCCGGTCGGCATCCGCTCCTGCTACGACGAGGGCAAACGCTGCGCCGAGACGCTGTTCTTCGACTATTGGCGTCAGCACAAGGTGAAGATCAAGGTTGCCCGGATCTTCAACACCTACGGCCCGAGGATGCACCCCAACGACGGGCGGGTGGTGTCGAACTTCATCGTGCAGGCGCTGCTGCGCCGTCCCATCACGCTCTACGGCACCGGGACGCAGACACGGGCCTTCTGCTACGTTTCTGACCTGATCGAGGGTCTGATCCGGCTGATGGAAACCGACGATGAGGTGATCGGGCCGATCAACATCGGCAACCCGGCCGAGTTCACCATCCGCGAACTGGCCGATCTCGTGATGCAGGAAATCGCGCACGGCAACGAGATGGTGCATCTGCCGCTGCCGAGCGACGACCCCCGCCAGCGGCGGCCCGACATTTCCCAGGCGCGCGCGAAGCTGGGTTGGGAGCCGCATGTGCTACTCGCCGACGGCGTTCGCCGCACCATCGCCTATTTCGACAAGCTGTTGACGGACGAAGCGATCCGTCACCGACTCGAGGCCGCGCTTCCGGCGCGCTAGCGCATGGCATGCTGTTGCTGAAATGCGCCAGGCCGAAAGAGCGAGGCCTTTCGCCGTTTAGGCCTTTGCCTTTGCCCGGAGGGCCGCCGGACCCTTTGCTTGCATCTCGTCCGACGATGAGCCGCCCTGAGCCCCTTTGAGGTTGCCGGACTTCTCGGCGATCTGGGTCAGCAGCTCGTCGGTCTTCTTCTCCTCCTGCAAGGTCTCGTCTAGGAGCCTCGCGGCGTCCTCGCGGCCAAGCTGCCGGGCCCAGGTCTTCAGCATGCCGTAGCGGGCGATCTCGTAATGCTCCACGGCCTGCGCGCAACCGATCAGCACGGCGTCGCCAGCCGCCGTGTCGCCGAAATCCTCCAGATCCTCATCCATTTCCGTCGTGAGGCCCTTCATGGCCTCGCAGGTCTTGGCCCGTGCCGTCTTGCCGATGATTTCGAACACCTGCTCAAGACGTTCGACCTGATGCACGCTTTCCTCGCGATGGGTCTCGAAAGCCTGCTTGAGCTCGCTCGCCTTGGCGGACTTGGCGGACTTGCCAAGCGCGCGGACAGCCTGCTTTTCGGCGTAATAGACGTCCTTCAGGGTTTCGTAGAAGGCGTCCTCGAGGGTTTTTTCCTTGGTGGCCATGGCCGTACCTTTCTTGGTGATGCCGCCCTGTCGAACGGGTCGCCGCCGAAGAAGGTTGCAGTCATCCGGTCGTCGCTGTCGCCCGCGCGCGCGGATGGGCCGACCGGTAGGCCTCGAGGAGGCGCGTGCTGTCGACGGCGGTATAGACCTGCGTGGTCGAGAGGGACGCGTGGCCCAGGAGCTCCTGGATGGTGCGCAGGTCGCCGCCGCGGCCGAGAAGATGCGTGGCGAAGGAATGGCGCAGGGCATGCGGGGTGGCGTTCTGGGGCAGGCCGAGAATGCCGCGCAACTGCTCGACCGCGAGCTGGATGATGCGGGGCGACAAGGGCCCTCCCCGCACCCCGACGAAGAGCGGACCGTCGGCCGGCAGCGTCATCGGACATAGGGCCAGGTAAGCCTCGACGGCGCGACCGATCGGCGCGATGACCGGTACCATGCGGGTCTTCCGGCCTTTGCCCGTCACCGTGAGGCTGTCGCGCCCGCCGGTCGGCGCCTCGCTCCGCTTGAGGCCCAGGGCCTCGCCGATGCGCAGGCCGGCGCCGTAGAGCAGGGCCAGCACGGCGGCGTCCCGCGCCAGCACCCACGGCAGGCGTGGATCCCCGTCCCGTGTGGCGACATCGGTCATCTCCCGCGCCTCGGCGACCGGCACGGGTTTGGGCAGGCGCCGGGCCAGCTTCGGCGTCCGAACGGCCGAGAAGACCGCGGCCTTGCCCCGCCCCTGCCGCTCGAGATGGCGGGCAAAGGAGCGCAGGCCCGACAGGGCCCGCAACAGGGAGCGGCTCTCGACGCCTTGGCTCCGGCGGCGCGCCATGAAGGCCCGCAGATCTACGGGCTGCAGCGCCGCGAAGGTCTGAAGCCCCGGCGCTTCGCCGTTGTGCTCGGTCAGGAAGTCGAGGAACTGCCTGAGGTCGCGGCGGTAGGCCTCGACGGTCTTGGCCGACATCCGCCGCTCCGAGCCGAGGTGCGACAACCAAAGGCGGGCCTCGCCGACAAGGTCGTCGGCCGCCCTCGCGAGGAAGATCGGCAGGGCGGGCTCATCAGCATGGTCGGGCTCGATCATGCCGGGAGCCTAAACGCCCGATATGAACGAATCCATGGCACATGAGCGCTCGACGTGCCGCCCTGCGGGCGCCGGCGCGCCGACGTTTCATCGGCGGCCATAACGCGTTACACCAGAGGTTCACGGGCGAGGCGAGAGCGAGTGGATAGCGGCGGGCAAACTCAACCTCGGAGGAAAGTCCAGGATCTGGTGGTGGCGGGTGGCGGCGCCGCCGGACTGGCGCTGGCGCTGGCGGTGCGCCGCAGCTGCCCCCTCGCGGCCGTGACGCTCTTCGATCCTCGGCCCGCGAGCGCGGCCCGGAGTTTGCGGGCGCTCGCGGTCGCGGCCGGGTCGCGGCGTTTCCTCGCAAGTCTCGGCGTGTGGGACGAGGTTGCGGCGAAGGCCCAGCCGATCGCCGAAATGGTCATCACGGATTCAAGACCCGACGAT
>CAXSEU010000148.1:0-8124 GCA_964236485.1 uncultured Lichenihabitans sp.
CGAGATCACGTTTCAGCATCGATTCTGCGAGGTCCCCGAGCGGGGCCATGAAGGCCACCGTGACCCCCAGCGCCAACGCGTCGGTGAGATCTCCCCACGGAGTGATCTGCTTCACGATGAGGACCGCAGCGATGATCGAGCCCGTCATGCCGCCGATGAGACCCTCGACCGTCTTGTTGGGTGAGATCGCGGGCGCGAGGCGGGCTATCCGAACTCTGGCTATTCAAGCTGGATCGGCGTGCTGGCGCCCTCGAAGACGCCGCGTGATCTCGTCGAGCGGCTGCATGCGGAAATCCGCGGGATTGGTGGATGCGGAGACGCCGAGGACGCCGATCCTGGTCGTGCCGAAAGGACCTGCGACGTCCTTGCGCTCGGGCGTGGCCTCGAGGTCGACGATGGCGCCCTCGCGCCGGAGGGAAAAGCGGAGCGGCAGATCGCTGGATGCGCTGACGATCCGCTGCATATCCTCGAAGCTGTCGATCGGGCTGCCGTCGATCGACAGCACGGTGTCGCCCGCCTTGAACCCCGCCCGCTCTGCAACGCTGCCCGGGACGACCTTCTCGACGCGCGGCTGGAGCACGGGCTTTCCCTGCACGTAGAAGGTCGCCGAGAAGATCGCGATCGCGAGGATGAAATTGGCGATGGGTCCGGCCGCCACGATGGCGGCCCTCTCGCCTACGCTTTGCGCCGCGAAGGTGGTCGCCCGCTCGGCCGCCGGCATCGACGAGATGACGGCCGCGTCCGCTTGCGCGCTGGTCGCGTTGACGTCGCCATGGAACTTGACGTAGCCGCCAAGTGGGATGGCCGCGACGCGCCAGCGGGTCCCCTTCCGATCGACGAAGGCCGCGATCTCTGGGCCGAAGCCCAGCGAGAACGCATCCACTTTGACGCCGCACCAGCGTCCGACCAGGAAATGGCCGAGTTCATGAAAGAAGACCACGATGGTCAGGACGAACAGGAATGGGATGATATAACCGAAGATCGATCCGATCTGAGCCCACAGCGCCATCTAAAACTCCATCCCAGGTCCTGACGCGATTCGCTCCCATGTCACGCCGCGTCACGAGCCGCGCTCAAGGCCTAAGGTCCCTCGAGGCACCGACGGACGGATTGGTTAGCGAACGGTTTATCCTCTCACCCGACCATGACTAATCCAAGATGCTGATCGCGATTTCTCGCGAAACATGGTCAACGGCGAGGGCCTCCTCGATCGTGGCGGGGGTCTTGGCAACCCCTTTCTGGATGGCGGCCTGACAGACGCGTTCGACGAGGCGGGCGATGGCCGCGAAGCCGATTCTGCGGGCGATGAAAGCGTCGACGGCGATCTCGTTGGCGGCATTGAGAACCGTCGGCAGCCCCTGCCCGTGCGCCAGGACGTCCTTGGCGAGCCGCAAGGCCGGAAAGCGCCCGAGATCAGGGGCTTCGAAGGTCAGCGAACCCAGGGCCGCGAGGTCGAGCTTGCGGGCCCCGCTTTCGATGCGATGCGGATAGGCGAGACAATGGGCGATCGGCACGCGCATGTCCGGCAACGCGAGCCCGGCCGTCACCGACCCGTCGGCGAAACTCACCAGGCCGTGCACCACGGACTGCGGATGGACCACGACATCGAGCCGATCGGCCGGCACCGCGAAAATGTGGTGGGCCTCGATCAGTTCGAGACCCTTGTTCATCAGTCCGGCCGAGTCGATCGTCACCTTCGGGCCCATGGCCCAGTTGGGATGGGCCAGCGCCTCATCCACGGTCGCGGAGGCGATGCGCTCCGGGCTCCAACCGCGGAACGGTCCTCCCGAGGCGGTCAGCGTCATCCGCTCGATCGACGACCAGTCGGCATCCCCGATAGCCTGGAAGATGGCGTTGTGCTCGCTATCGAGCGGCAACAGCCGGGCGCCACAACGCGCCACCGCCCCCATCACAGCTACGCCGGCACAGACCAGCGTCTCCTTGTTGGCCAGTGCGATCGTTCGCCCCGCCTCGATCGCCGCGAAAGTGGGACGCATCCCCGCCGTGCCGGCGATGGCGCCGATCACGACATCGGAGGGCTTGCGGGCCGCTTCCGCCACCGCTTCGGGTCCGGCGGCCGCCTCGATGCCGGTTCCGGCAAGGGCGGACTTCAACCCCCCATAGGCTGAAGGGTCGGCAACCGCCGCGAACCCGGCTCGAAGAGCGATCGCGGTCTTGGCCAGGGCCTCCGCGTCGCTCCCGGCCGCGACCGCAGCGACACGAAAACAATCCGGATAGAGCGCGAGGATCTGCGCGGTCGAGCGGCCGATCGAACCCGTGGCACCGAGGATGACGACCGTTCTCGCCCCACCGAGGCACGGGAGCGAGGCGAACCGCGTTGGCGTGTCGTGGGCAAGCCCATTGTCCATTCAAATCCTCACCACTGAAACAACCCGGCACCGGCTGAATGAAGGCCCGACCGCGATGCACCAAGGCATACAGCCAACACCGAGGCCGTCAAAAACCCGTCGAGGCGATCCATGAGGCCGCCGTGTCCGGGAATGAGGTTCCCGGCGTCCTTGACGTTGAAACGACGCTTGATCATCGATTCCAAGATGTCTCCGCCCTGTGCGACGGCGCCGATCACAAGCCCGAGCGCCAGGACACAGACGACGCAGCCCGACGCCGGCGAAGCCGCCCAGCCGAGCAGACTGCCCGATCCGATTCCCACGAGAAATCCCGACCACGTCTTCGATGGTGAGAAGCGGGGTGCGAGCTTGGGGCCACCGATCGATCGGCCGCCGAAATAGGCCATGGAATCGGTTCCCCACACGACCGCGAACAGAAACAGGATGGCGTCGCGGCCATGGGGTGACGAGTGCCGGAGCAGAACCGCGCATAGCACGAGGGCGCCCGCATAGACGAGGCCAAGTCCGGCAAGGATCCTGGTTCCACCCTCCGAGGCGATCCCGAGACCGACGCCGCCAGCCACGAGGAGCGCGATCCCGAACGCCGGCAAACCGGCGGACGTCAGGGCAGCGGCTCCGGCCAGCGCCACGGCGCCAGAGGCGAAGCTTACGAGCCGATGCGCCCCGTCAACCAGCCTCAGCCACTCCCAAAGGATCCCGAAAGAAGCCACGAGCCAGAAAAGATCGAACAGGACGCCGCCGTAGGCCGCCGTTCCGAGTGCGGCCGCCATGAGGACGACCGCCGAACCGGCCCGGGGCGCCAGTTCTCCCCATCTGCCGGGTTGACGGGTGCCGACGCCGGGCGCCTCGACGGCTCGCGGGCCTTCCTCAGCAACGCGGCTCATAGGGCTTTTTGCACCTTGCGGCCGACGCTATCGGACACGATGCCGCCGAAGCGCCGTTCGCGCGCCATATAGGCGTCGAGCGCGTATTTCAGCGCGGCGCGATCGAAGTCCGGCCAATGTCCTGGCAGAAACACGAACTCGGAATAGGCGGTCTGCCACATGAGGAAGTTCGACAGGCGCTGCTCGCCCGATGTGCGGATGATGAGATCCGGATCCGGAATGCCCGCGGTGTCGAGATGAGCCGCGACGGTCTCGGCCGTTACCGAAACCGGGGAGATCTCGCCGGACTGAACCTGGAAGGCAATGCGTCTGACCGCCGCTGCGATTTCCTGCCGACCGCCGTAGTTGAAAGCGACGACCAGATGCAGGCCCTCGTTGTGACGCGTCAGATCCTCGGCCTCGGCCAGCAGGGAGCGGATATCCGACGGTAGGCGCTCGCGTTCGCCGATGATCCGAACCCGCACGGCGTTGCGGTGCAGATCCGCCAGGTCCCTTCGAATGAACCGCTTCAGCAGCCCCATGAGGTCCGACACCTCCTCGAGGGGCCGCGTCCAGTTCTCCGAGGAAAAGCTGTAGACGGTCAGATAGCGGATGCCGAAGTCGCTCGCGGCCTGCACGGTGCGCCGTAGCGCCTCCACGCCTCTGCGATGCCCCTCGAACCGGGGAAGGCCGCGAGCGGCCGCCCAACGACCGTTGCCGTCCATGATGATGCCGACATGCGCCGGAACCGGCCTGCTTTCGGTTCCATCGCGCGTCGTCGATGGCTGAAGGCAGGCCTTCTCGCCGTCCATGCTGTCTTCTATCCCGCTGTTCGCGACCTGGGCCAAACGACGCAACACCTAGACTTGCATGATCTCTTTTTCTTTCGCCTCGACGACGCCATCGACCTCGACGACCGCCTGATCGGTGGCTTTCTGCACTTCGGCCGCCAGACGCTTCTCGTCGTCTTCCGACATGGCCTTATCCTTGAGAAGCTTCTTCAGCCGATCGATGCCGTCGCGTCGCACATGCCGTACCGCAACCCGACCCTCTTCGCCGTATTTATGCGCCAGCTTGACCATCTCACGCCGCCGTTGCTCATTCAGTTCGGGGATGCGGATGCGCAGAATCTGGCCTTCTACAACGGGACTGAGCCCCAGGTTGGCGTCCCGAATCGCCTTGTCGACGGCATTCACCATGGCCTTATCCCACACTTGCACGGACAAAGTGCGCGACTCGGGAACCGTGATACTGGCGACCTGATTGAGCGGCATGGACTGACCGTAGGCCTGGACCTGCACCGGCTCCACCAGGGCGGCGCTGGCGCGTCCGGTCCTCAGCCCGGTCAGTTCATGCCTCAAGCCCTGGATCGCTCCTTGCATCCGGCGCTTGAGTTCAGCGACGTCGAATTCTGCACTCACGATGACAATCCATTTCGTAATGTTCCGCTCTCGGACCCTGATCGAGGTGCCGAACGGCCTTAGGGCAGATCCCTTCTAGCACGGCCGAAGAAGCGTGAGGATGAGCAATGCGGACAGACGGGCGCCTCATGGCGTGACGATGGTGAAGCGTCCGACGCCCGTGATTGCCGCCGTTATGGCTTCTTCATCCATAATGGAAAACACCAAAATGGGAATCTTGTTCTCGCGCGCCAGCGCGAACGCGGCCGTGTCCATGACCGCGAGGTTCTGCTGGATGGCTTCATCGTGCGTTAGACGCTCGTAGCGTGTGGCTGTCGGGTCGCGCTTAGGGTCGGCCGTGTAGACGCCATCGACCTGGGTGGCCTTCATGACGGCGTCGGCAGAGAGTTCGGCTGCCCGCAAGACGGCACCGGTATCCGTGGTGAAGAACGGATTGCCAGTGCCGCCGGCGAGCACGCAGATGCGGCCCTTCGCGAGATGGTGGAGCGTCGCCTGACGCGAAAATGGCTGGCATAGCGACGGCATAGGCACCGCCGAGAGGGCTCGCGCCGAGAAGCCCTCCGCCTCGATGGCGGCCTCCAGCGTCAGCGCGTTCATGACCGTCGCCAACATGCCGATGGAGTCTGCCCGCGCCCGTTCTATGCCCTTGTTGGCGCCCTGGATGCCGCGGAAGAAATTCCCGCCTCCGACCACGACCGCGATCTCGACGCCCGTCGCCATTGCACTCGCAAGATCCGAAGCGATGCGGGCGACGGTCGGCGCATGAAGGCCGTGCGCATCCGGACCCGAGAACGACTCGCCCGACAGTTTGACCACCACACGTCTGAACGCGCCCGCGCTTTTCATCGTCATCATGTGCGGTCCCTGGTGGTGGTTTAGGCCTGAAGCTTCAGCGTATGTCATGCTGGCGCTGACATACGCTAGCTGAAAAAGACGAGCACGTTCACAGGCTTATATGACAGCTCCGCTTCCAAAACACCCTGACGTGCTCCAGAAAAGCGGCTCGGCGTCATGGGCGGAAATCGAGCGCCCTCTTTAGCCGGATCGCAAGCAAAATGCCCGCCTCGAGTCGAGAATGGCTTCATTACCCGGCCTACCTTCGAGCCATGAAAAAAGGCGGCATCGGCTGCCGCCTTTCGCTGTCTCCGACGATGGCGCGAGAGCGACCGTTACACCAGACTTGCGACTTCGGAGGCGAAATCCTTTGCCTCCGCCTTTTCGACTCCCTCGCCGAGAGCGAACCGAACGAAGCCGATGATCGCGACCGGCGCTCCGACCGCCTTTTCCGCCTCCTTGACCGCCTGTGCCACGGATTTGGCGTTGTCGTGAATGAAGCTTTGATCGAGGAGGCTGACCTCCTTGAAGTAGGACTTCATACCGCTGTCGACGATCTTTTCGAGCACGTGAGCCGGCTTGCCGGTGTTCTTCTCCGCCAGCACCGCCTTTTCGCGCGCTACCGTCGCGGCATCGATCGAAGCCGGATCGAGCCCGAGCGGGCTCGAGGCGGCGATGTGCATGGCGATCTGCCGGCCGAGGGCCGCCAATGCGGCCCCGTCGCCGGTCGATTCAAGGCCGACGATGACGCCGATCTTGCCGAGTCCCTCGCCTATCGGGCCGTGGATGTAATGGCCGACGACGCCTTGTCCAACCTTGATGCCGGCAGCTCGGCGCAGGGTCATATTCTCGCCGACGGTCGCGATCGCTCCATTCACAGCCTCGGTCACGGTGCCACCACCAGGATAAGCCGCACCGCCGAGGGTCTCGATGTCGGTGCCATGGGCAAGGGCCACGGCGGCGATGGTCTTGGCGAGCTTCTGGAAGTCCGCGTTGCGGGCGACGAAATCGGTCTCGGAGTTCACCTCGACCAGCACGCCTTTGTGTCCGTCGACCAGGGCCGCCACGAGCCCTTCCGCCGCGACGCGGCCGGACTTCTTCGCGGCCTTGGACAAGCCCTTCTTGCGCAGCCAATCCACGGCCGACTCGATATCACCGGCGACTTCCGTCAAGGCGTTCTTGCAGTCCATCATGCCGGCGCCGGTCTTCTCTCGAAGATCCTTCACCATCGCCGCAGTGACACTGGCCATGCGTGCCCTTCCCTAAAATGCGGGTCAGCGCGGTCTTCGACCGCTAGACCTCGGCTCCGAAAGTGACGACACCGATCGACGGCTCAAGGGCGCCGATCGGTGTCCAAGCTGCCCGAGGGGTCCTCTCGCCCTCAACGATTAAATCGCGGCGAGCAGTTCACGCGCCTGGAGCACCCAACCCTCACGGTCGATCTTTCCGTTGAGCTTGAGTTCACGGTCAATCCTGGCGACATCTTTGGCGGACATCGCCGCAAGCTGCCAATAATGGTAGATGCCGACGTCGTTGAGCTTCTGAACGATCTGCGGTCCCACGCCGGCCAGCTTCGACATGTCGTCTGGAGCGCCGCGCGGTGCACTGAGCAGTTCGAACTGCTCGACCGGAACCTCCGGCTCGGCCCCAACCTCGTCCATTGGCGCCGTGTCGTCCATCGGGGCGGCGCTGATGTCGATGGCTTCCTCGACCGGTGCCTCCTCGGCCCCGCCAAGATCGACGCCAAGCGAACCCTGGCTGCGTGAGATACCATCGATGGCGGCGCGCGCCACGAGATCGCAATAGAGCAGGATGGCCCGGCTGGCGTCGTCGTTCCCGGGGATCGGGAAGGTGATGCCGTCCGGATCGCAATTGGTGTCGACGATGGCGGCCACGGGGATGCCGAGCCGGTTGGCCTCCTTGATGGCCAGCTGTTCCTTGTTGGTGTCGATGACGAAGATAAGGTCGGGCACGCCGCCCATGTCCTTGATGCCGCCCAGTGCCTTTTCGAGCTTGTCACGCTCGCGCGACATCATCAGCCGCTCCTTCTTGGTGAGGCCGGAGGCGCCGTTGCTCAGCGTCTCGTCGACCTTGCGCAACCGCTGGATCGAGGCCGAGATCGTTTTCCACTTGGTCAGCATGCCGCCGAGCCATCTGGCGTTGATGTAATACTGGGCCGATCGCTTGGCCGCATCCGCGATGGGGTCGGCGGCCTGCCGCTTCGTGCCGACGAAGAGCACCCGCCCACCGCGCGCCACCGTGTCGGACACGGTCTGGAGCGCCCGATGCAGCAAGGGCACCGTCTGGGCGAGATCGATGATATGGATGCTGTTGCGGGTGCCAAAGATGAAGGGGGCCATCTTCGGGTTCCAGCGGTGCGACTGATGACCGAAATGAGCGCCAGCCTCGAGGAGGCTACGCATGCTGTAGTCGGGAAGTGCCATAGGACCGTCGTTCTCCGGTTATGCCTCCGCGGATGATCCGGCCGGTGCGGCCTGCGTGCCGTACCAGCCACCGGAGCGTACCCTTGAGTCAGGGACGCCTCTATCCGCGTGTGGAATGCGATGGCATATAATCGCGCCACCCCCGGCGTGCAAGCAGAGATCGTCACTGCGCAGTGACACGGGTGGCCAAGGC
>CAXSEU010000149.1:0-8028 GCA_964236485.1 uncultured Lichenihabitans sp.
TTCAATAATCAATACTGGCCGGCGCATTATTTCATCGATGCGCAAGGGCGCATCCGCCATCACCATTTCGGCGAAGGCGAATATGACCAGTCCGAGCGCGTCATCGGCAACGTAACACGTGTAGTTCGGAATGGGGCCGCCGATGGTCACCGGAACGCCCGGTTGGACCACGGATGCGGTCGCCACGACGGTGGCCTCGGTGGGTCCATACGAATTGAAGATGGTCCGGCCGGCCCGGCACCAGCGCTCGGCGATGGACGGCGGGCAGGCTTCGCCGCCGAGAATGATCAGCCGAAGTGACGGGATGTCGCGCGCCAGCAGTCCGAGCAGGGTCGGCACGGTGTCGAGGACGGTGACGCGGGCCGCACTCAGGACGTCGGGCAGCGCATCGGCTTCCCCGAGCATCGCCCGATCCGCGACGAAAAGGCTCGCCCCGACGAGATAGGGGATCCAGATCTCTTCCATGGAGAGGTCGAAGGCGACCGAGGCGCCCTGGAACACGACGTCATCGGTGCGGATGCCGTAAAGATCGTTGGCGGAACGCAGGTAGTGGCAGATGTTCTGTCCGCTGATGACGATGCCCTTCGGCACTCCGGTCGAGCCTGACGTATAGATCAGATAGGCCGGGTCGGTGGGCTTTGCTCCGAGGGCGCGGGCGTTCACGGGTGTCGCATCGGTCGGATCCGCGAGAGCGCCCGGGGTGACCACTTCGCAGCCCGGCGAGGCCGCGTGATCGGCCGCGAAGGCCGCGTCCGCCACGACGAGGTGCGCCGCGGCGTCCTCGAGGCAGAGCGCGACGCGTTCGCTCGGCGCGTCCGCGTCGAAGGGCAGCCAGGCGGCGCCGGTCTTGGCAACGGCGATCTGGGCCACCAGAAGATCGAAGCCGCGCTGCATCCAGAGCCCCGCGACCTTGCCGGGGCCGAGGCCGCGACGGAGCAGACCCCGCGCCAGCGCGTCCGAAGCCCTGTCGACTTCGTCGAAGCTCATCGTGCGGATGGGGGAGCGGAGGGCCGGTCTGGCGCCGTGGGCCGCGACCGTGGCGGCGAAGATTTCGGCCAGGAGCTCATCGCGCAGGAACTCGGGATGCCGCGAACCGCGCAGAACGGATCGCTCGGGCGAGAGCGCGCGTCCATGGGTTCTAGCCTCTTCGGCAATCGGGCGAAGAGGAGCGGCTGTGACTTGTCCCATCGTATCGAGCGTCCAATCTCACCCGGTTCCCGCCTGAAGCGCCCCGGTCATTGTCGTGGCCCGCTTCATCGGCCCGACTGCGGGCAATGGAAGGCGGCTTTCACCAGGGCCTCTTAAACCGTCCTGCCGTCGTCAGGTTTCACGTCGGAGGACTCCCGTCAACGCGATGCGCCCATCTTACCCGGACAACCTGAATGGCGCATGACGCCCCGCACACGATCGCGGCACGGTCAAGCCCAGTCGGCGCGGCCCTGCCCGATCACGAGAACCCTGCCCTGCCGGATCTGGACCCTGGGCGCGGAGGCTGGATCGAGATCGGTCGTGAGGGTCAGGATGGCACGCGCCACTCCGCCATGGGCCACCACCACCGAATCGGGCATCATGGTCTCGAGCCACGGCCTTACCCGGTCGACCAGTTGCGCGTAGCTTTCGCCACCCGGCGCAACGGTTCCCCATTTGTCCCGCTTGCGCGCCTCAACGCGCGCAGGATCGGCCGCCGCGATTTCGGACCAGGTCCGACCCTCCCACGTGCCGAACCGCAGTTCCCGAAGGCGCTCGTCGACACGATAGGGATGCGGTTCGAGCCCCAGGGCGGCGCGAAGCAATTCCATCGTGCCGCGCGCGCGGCCGAGCGGTGAGGCGACATAATCGAGGGTGCGAGGATCGAGGTTCCGCGCCTCCGTCACACGGCGGAGGCCGTGCCCCACCGCCACCGCCTGATCCTTGCCGCGCGCATTGAGCGGCAGATCACGCTGTCCTTGCAGGCGTCCCTCGCGGTTCCAATCCGTCTCCCCGTGGCGGACGAAGAAGAACCGTGCCTCGATCAACGCCATGCGGACTAGCCGCCGTCCCGAACCGCGATGTCGGGCGCGGCGGGGTTCTTCATGCCGACGACATGGTAGCCGGCGTCGACGTGCAGGATTTCGCCCGTGATGCCTCGCGACATGGGCGAGAGCAGGAAAGCCGCACTTTCGCCGACTTCCTCGATGGTGACGGTCCGCCGCAACGGCGCGTTGAGCTCGTTCCAACGCAGGATGTAGCGGAAATCGCCGATGCCCGAGGCGGCCAGCGTCTTGATGGGTCCCGAAGATATGGCATTGACCCGCATGTCCTTGGCGCCGAGATCGGCGGCCAGATAGCGGACGCTCGCCTCGAGAGCGGCCTTCGCCACCCCCATGACGTTGTAATGGGGCATCCATTTCTCGGCACCGTAATAGGTCAGCGTCAACATCGAGCCGCCCGGTCCCATCAGCTTTTCGGCCCGCTGCGCCACGGCGGTGAACGAATAGCAGGAGATCAGCAGCGACTTGACGAAATTGTCTTCCGTCGTGTCGATGTAGCGGCCCGTCAGTTGATCCTTGTCCGCGAACGCGATGCAATGGACCAGGAAGTCGAGCTTGTCCCACGTCCGGCCAACGGCCTCGAAAACGCGGTCGATGGATGCGGGGTCGGTGACATCGCAATGGCCGACGACCTCGCCGTCGAGCTCACGGGCGAGCGGCCGAACCCGCTTTTCCAACGCCTCCCCCTGGTACGTGAAGGCGAGTTCCGCACCTGCGGCACGCGCCGCCTTGGCGATGCCCCAGGCGATCGACCGGTTGTTGGCCAGACCCATGACAAGGCCACGCCGGCCGGCCAGAATCCCGGATCGTACACCTTGGCCGGCGTTTGCGACATCTGACATCTTGGGTTCCGGTTCCGCCGTTCAGGGAAGTCCAGCTGCCGCCGAACCTCCGGAATTGAAAAGCGAGCACGCTTCGCCAACTGACACCGGTGGTCCATCCACCTCGGTGGAACGTGCTCGGCGCCCCCGAAGCAGATTGGCACCGGCAAGCTCTTGGTCGTCTCTAAACAAGCCGGCCGCAAGTGGAAAGGCCGAGACGAGCGGCACCCCCTCGAAAAAATGTGGCAGGAGCGGCGATGCGCATGGGCAAGCCGAAGATCCTGCACTAAGATGGTAAAGAGTTCGTAACGATCCGGCCGGCGCTCCCCGGCCCGCAGGTAAGCGGAACAGACCCATGCCGAGTTTTGGCGAAGAGCTAGGGCGGTTGGTCCCTCACATGCGCCGCTTCGCACGGGCCCTGGTCCGAGGGCACTCCGCCCAGGTTGCCGACGACCTCGTTCAAGAAACGGTCCTCATGGCCATGCGGGCCGAAAGGATCGCGCGGGGGCCCGGCCTCCGCCCATGGTGCTTTTCCAACTTGATGCGGGTGCATCGTCGGTGGGAGGAGAGTCTGCAGGTCCACTCGAGTGCGCTGCCATCCACCAGAGCCGCGTCGGACGGTGAGGCGCTGGCCTTCATGCCGCGAGAGATCGCCCGGCTGGACATGTTGCCTCTCGAGAACCGCGAGGTGCTTCTGCTGACCGTGCTCGTCGGCATGAACTACGCTCAAGTGGCGGAGACGCTCCATGTGGGAATCGAGACGGTCGTGACGCGCCTCGACATCGGCCGCCACATCCTGGCCCGGGGGCAACGGCTCCCCGCGTCGTCCGGCGCGGGCGGCGGCGCGGGTTCCCAAAGGACGGCGCGGGCGGCGCAGTATCTTCATGTGGTGAAGTGATGCTGGCGCCGGCATGACACCTCCGTCGCGGCCCATCGTCGAAGCCGACCTCCACGCCTTTGTAGACGGGCAGATGGGCTTCGAGCGGCGTGCCACCGTGGTGCAAGCGATGGTGTCCGATCCCGAACTGCGCGGACGGGTAGAACAATGGCGCCGGCAGAACGAAGCGCTGACCGCAACCTTCGGCGGCGTGGTGGGGGAACCTGTGCCACTCCGCTTGATGCCGACGAACTTCAGCCCGCCCAAGGCGCCGGTGGCGGAACCTTTGCCAGATCCCGCTGCTCAACAGCGGGCCTCCGGGTCGTTCGCCTCCGGCAGGGTAGCGGCGATCGCCTTGGCGGCCTTCGTGGCCGGGGGCGCCTCCGTGTTCCTCGTCAACGCTCTTTCCTTCGGCTCGGTTGGGATTGCCGGGCGACCGGGAGGGGAGGTCGCGGCGTTTTCTGGCGACCGAAACTTCGCGTGGCGAGCCTATGAGGCACATCGAACCTTCGCCACCGACACCCTCCACCCGGTCGAAGTGCCGGCCAGCGACGAACCTCACCTGCGCAAATGGCTCCAGCACAGGTTGGCCATGGCCCTCCGTATCCCGGACCTCCGGCGCCAGGGCTGGACCCTGGTAGGCGGGAGGATCCTGCCGGGCGAGGTAGGGCCGGCCGCATTTCTCACATACGGCAACGGTGCCGACCGGATAGGCTTGTACGTGGCGCGTACGGGCGCGCAGCAGTCCGACGGACTGATGGTCTATGACAATGGTAAACGACTAGGCAGCGTCGGCTACTGGGTCGACGAACCGGTGGGTTATGCTCTGACCACCAGTCACGATGCCTCCTGGCTCGACCAGGATGGAACCCAGCTCTACCAGAGCATCAAGGTGCAATCGCGCGACAGTGCGTCGGCTTATTGAGGCCGTTCCGCCTGCCCAGGGTTCAGCGCCTGTTTACAGACACAGGATGAGCGGACTTCGACGTATGGGACGCGGCGCATGTCGTCGACAGCGTGACATGCGCCGCATCAAAGCTTCAGCGCCGCCCGGGGATCGTAGGACTTCTCCTTCTGCCAACGCCGCATCAGCTCCTCAAGATCCGCGTCCGTTCCCTCCGGCAGGGCAATGCGCGGCGTCACGAGCATGTCGCCGGCGCCCTGGGCATTTGGCAGGCCCTTGCCCCGCAAGCGAAGCGTGCGGCCGCGGTTGGCGCCCGGAGGCAAGGTGATCTCGACGATCCCATCGAGCGTGGGGACGGCGATCTTGCCCCCCAGCACAGCCTCGTACAGCGACACCGGAAGGTCGATCCGAAGATCCCGTCCGTCGATCTGGAACAGGCGATGGGGGGCGACCTGCACCGTCACGATCGCGTCCCCGCTCGCGCCGCCACTCTGGCCAGGGTGCCCCTGTCCCTTCAGCCGGATGGCCTTGCCGTCCTCGATGCCGGCCGGCACCTTCACCTCGAGGGTGCGGCCCGTGGGGAGGGTGACGCGCGCCCCCGTGCCGGCGACCGCGTCCTCGAGCGTGATGGTCACGGACGCGGTGACATCTTCGCCGCGCGCCGGCGCCGCCCGGCGGCCTCCGCGACTGGCGTTGTTCAACAGGTCCGAGAAGAAATCGGCCGGGTCGATCCCGGCCGAGGAACGCGCGCCCCGTCCAAAGGGTGAAGCCCCCCCAATATCGTTGAAGTCAAAGCCATGCGTGCCGCCCTGTCCGAAGCCCTCGAAACCCTGATAGCGGGGTTTGCCCTCGGCATCGATTTCGCCGCGGTCAAAGGAGGCACGCTTCTGCTCGTCGCCCAGGATCTCGTAGGCTCCATTCGCTTCGGAGAAGCGCTCTTTGGCCTTGGGATCCTTGCTCTGATCGGGATGGTACTTCTTGGCGAGCTTTCGAAAAGCCTTCTTGATCTCGGCCGCATCGGCCGACTTCGTCACACCAAGGACCGTGTAAGGATCGCGCATCGTCCGCCTGTGATCGCCGGGCCTCCAGGGGCAACGGACGTTCCATCGATGGCGCTAACTTGGGGATAAGCACAGAGCTCAGCAAGGGAAACCCGGTGTCGCGAACGAAATTCCAATGGCGTGAACGCGCGCTTACTTCTGCTCCTCGAGGTCCGCGATAGCCCATTCGCCATCCGAGGTGCGGCAGGCCGAGCCCTTGATCCGGCGATGAGGCTCGGCGTGCACCAGGATGTCGCCTCCAAATGCGCGGCAAATCGAATCATGACTCGGGAACGGCGGCGCGATCGGCACGAAAGAACCACCCCTACCGGAGTCCGGATTGGCCCAGGCGACGTTGGTTCCGCTTCCTTGCGGATCAAGCGCGACCGCCAGGGCCGCCTTGGCGCGCCTGACATCCTCGCGATCCAGCGCCGGAGACAGAACTTTGATCGACCCCGCCTCCGTGATGCTGCCCGTGGGGGCGTTATCGACGAAGCCCGGCATGGGAAACGACACCGAGCAGGCACCGAGGAGCAGGCTTATGGTCAGCCCGGCGGCGGCGTTCACCGGTCCGACGCTGCCAAATGCGATCGGCTTTGAGGCCATGGTCAGGGCATGCTCCATACCTATAATGGATGTCCGCGACGCGGGGAGCATCCCCGATCCCGCGAGAGCGTCCTGGCTCAAACTGCGAGTGTTTCCCTGTGAATCCGTTAAGCGGTCCCGACTTTGCCACCCGCGACGATCCCTTCGCGCTGTTCCATGAATGGATGGCGGAGGCGCAGGCGAGTGAGCCGCGGGATCCGAACGCCATCGCACTGGCGACGGTCGACGCTGGGGGATTACCCGATGTCCGCATGGTGCTGCTCAAGGGCGCGGACCACGATGGCTTCGTCTTCTTTTCCAACGAGGAGAGCGCCAAGGGCCGGCAGCTCGCCGGCAATCCGCGAGCTGCCTTCGTACTTTACTGGAAGTCGTTGAACCGGCAGATCCGCGTCCGTGGCAGCGTCGAGGCGACGTCCGACCAGGAATCGGACGATTACTTCAATAGCCGTCATCCGCGTAGCCGCCTTGGTGCCATCGCAAGCCAGCAGTCGCGGCCCCTCGACAGCCAGGCGACGCTCGAAGACGCCGTCGCCGCGCTGGAACTGCGCTATGCGGGTGGCGCCATTCCGCGCCCCGCCCGATGGCATGGGTTCCGCATCACACCGCTTGCCATCGAGTTCTGGCAGGACCGCTCCAATCGGCTCCACGATCGCGTCGTCTTCGCGCGCATCGATGGGGGGGGCGCCTGGACGCGTCAGCGGCTCTATCCTTGATGTCGGGGGCCCGAAGCGGATATCGTGAGCCGAGGAGCCCGCTCGGCCCGCATGCGCAGCCCCCGTGACGTCCGACCCGCCGGCACCCCGGAAATCTCATGTCCCTATCCGCCTCCAAGAGAGATAATGCCCCGCGGCTAACGATGCTTCTGACCGGAGCGTCACGCGGCATCGGCCATGCGACGGTGAAACGGTTCTCGTCGGCAGGCTGGCGCGTCATCACCTGCTCGCGGCATGCCTTCCCGGAAAACTGTCCTTGGGAGATGGGACCCGAGGACCACCTTCAGGTGGACCTGGCTGATCCGCTCGACATCGAGAAGGCGATCAGCGACGTCAGGCAAAGGATCCCCGAGGGCCGGCTCGACGCCTTGGTCAACAATGCCGGCATCTCGCCGAAGGGCCAGGCCAACGCCAGGCTCGGCACGATCGAAACATCGATCGCCGACTGGAAGACCGTCTTCCAAGTGAATTTCTATGCGCCCGTCATGCTGGCGCGCGGCTTGATCGAGGAGCTTCAGGCCGCACATGGCTCTATCGTCAACGTGACGTCCATCGCGGGCTCGCGGGTGCACCCTTTCGCTGGGGCCGCCTATGCGACCTCCAAGGCGGCCCTGGCTTCGCTGACCCGGGAGATGGCCGCGGACTTCGGCCCGCGCGGCATCAGGGTCAACGCCATTTCGCCGGGTGAGATCGACACGGCGATCCTCTCGCCGGGCACCGACAAGATCGTCGAGCAACTGCCGCTGCGGCGCCTCGGCACCCCGGAGGAGGTTGCGAAGGCGATCTACTTTCTCTGCAGCGATCAATCCAGCTACGTCCATGGCGCCGAAATCCACATCAACGGTGGGCAGCACGTGTGACCCGCCCCGTGCGGGCCTATCCCAGCCGACCGTTCCTCGCCGTGAGTATCGCGGTCTTCCGAGATGGCAAAGTGCTGCTGGCCGAACGCACGGCCCCGCCCGCGGCGCTTCGATTCTCCTTGCCCGGCGGCATCGTCGAACCCGACCACGGCGCTGGTCACGAGCGACGGGTCCAGC
>CAXSEU010000150.1:0-7995 GCA_964236485.1 uncultured Lichenihabitans sp.
AGGTCTGCGCAAGGGCGGAGGCGGCATGGCGGCAGGGCGAAGCGCCGCTCAATGCCGCGGAAGGCTTCATCCGGCAGATCCTCGGCTGGCGGGAATATGCGCGCGGCATCTACTGGCATGCGATGCCCGATTACGCGACCAGCAACGCCCTTGATGCGCAAAGGACGCTGCCGGCCCTCTACTGGACCGGGAACACCGACATGAACTGTCTGCGTCAGGCGGTCGAGGACACGCGCCGCCATGCCTACGCGCATCACATCAACCGGCTGATGATCACCGGGAACTTCGCCCTGCTGGCGCGCGTGAAACCGGCCGAGATCGAGGAGTGGTACTTGTGCGTCTATGCCGACGCCTACGATTGGGTGGAGCTTCCCAACGTGCACGGCATGGCCATCTACGCCGACGGCGGCCTCATGGGGTCGAAGCCCTATGCGGCCGGCGGCGCCTACATCGACCGCATGTCGGACTATTGCGGGGGGTGCGCCTACAGTCCGAGGCTCAAGAGCGGCCCCAAGGCGTGTCCCTTCAATTATCTATATTGGGCATTCCTCATCGACAACGCCAAGACCCTCTCGGGCAACCAGCGCCTCGCGATGCCCTACCGCACCATCGCCCGGTGGGGGGAACCGCGCTGCGCCGCAATCTCCCGGGAGGCTCACGCCTTCCTCGACGCTTTGCCTACTGGTTACGGTGACGATTGAGCCCGTGCGACCCGCCCCGCGGACATGAGGGCTGAGGCCGATTCCCTTCCCCTGCGGCGTCGCGTCGACTTGATGAACGGCATCGGCGCCCTATAGAACAAAGGCTGAACACAGGGGCGGGCATGGGCAGGTTGGATCTTAACGGGAAGTTGGCCGTGCTGGCGGACGCGGCCAAGTACGACGCCTCCTGTGCCTCGAGCGGCTCGAGACCCCGGCAGGAGGCCAGGCAGGCGGGGGGCATCGGCTCCATTACGGGCGCCGGCATCTGCCATTCCTATGCGCCGGACGGCCGATGCATCTCGCTTCTGAAGCTGCTGCTGACCAACCACTGCATCTACGACTGCCTCTACTGCATCAACCGCGTCACCAGCAACGTCGTGCGGGCGCGCTTCACGCCGGAGGAAGTGGTCACGCTGACGCTGGACTTCTACAAGCGCAACTACATCGAGGGTCTGTTCCTGTCGTCCGGCATCATCCGATCGCCCGATTACACGATGGAGCAGGTGGTGCGCGTGGCGCGGATGCTGCGCCTGGATCATGGCTTCCGGGGCTACATCCATCTCAAGACCATCCCGGATGCCGATCCGGCACTGATCGAGGCGGCGGGGCGCTACGCCGATCGGCTGTCGATCAACGTGGAACTGCCACGAGAGCAATCGCTGGAGAAACTGGCGCCGCAGAAAAAGGCCGGCACCATCCGCAGGACGATGGGGAGCCTGCGGCTCCGGCTCGAGGAAGCCGACGAGGAACGCAAGAAATCGCGTCGTGCGCCGGCGTTCGCGCCAGCCGGCCAGAGCACCCAGATGATCGTCGGCGCGGATGGGGAGCGGGACAGCGACATCCTCAGGACCAGCGCCAGTCTCTACGGCGGCTATGCGCTGAAGCGGGTCTATTACTCCGCCTACAGCCCCATTCCGGGGTCGAGCGCCTCCCTGCCGGCTCGCAAGCCGCCGCTGATGCGGGAACATCGTCTCTACCAGGCCGATTGGCTCTATCGGTTCTACGAATTCTCGGTCGACGAAATCCTGGACTCTACCGAAGGCGGCATGCTCGACCTCGACATGGATCCGAAACTCGCCTGGGCGCTGCGCAATCGCGGGCGCTACCCCGTCGACGTCAACCGCGCCTCGCGGGAAGACCTGCTGCGCGTGCCCGGCCTCGGCGTCAAAAGCGTCGACGGCATCCTGCGCATCCGGCGGATGACACGCCTTCGGCTGAGTGACGTCGCCAAACTCACGCGCTCTTCCAAGGTGGTGAGCAAGTTCGTCGCCGCCCTGGATTGGACGCCGGGCGGGGCCCTCGATGCGGCGACGCTGGCCCGGGCCGTGACGATGCCCCCATCGCAGTTGAGCCTGTTCTGATGCGCGAGATCACGCTTGCGGCGCCTGACGATTTCGCCGGGTGGCGCATTGCCGCCCGCCACCTGGCCGAGCGAAGGGTCGCCCCCGAGGCCGTGGTGTGGCGGATCGAGGGTGAGGCGAAGGACCTCTTCGTGCCCACCTCGGGCGGCTTGCCCGAGGACGCGCCGTCGGCCGAGAAGTCGCGCGACCTGCGCGTGGCACGGCGCTTTCTCGAGGTGGCCGAGTTCGTCGCCTGTCACAAGGACCCGGAGCGGTTCGCTCTCCTCTACCGGCTGCTCTGCCGGCTGCAAGATGAGCCCAAGCTGATGGACATCACCACGGACGACGATGTCTTTCGGGTTGAGGCGATGGCCAAGTCCGTCCGGCGCGACCGGCACAAGATGACAGCCTTCGTCAGGTTCAAGGAGGTCGAGACGCCGGAGGGATCCGCCACCGTGGCGTGGTTCGAGCCCGAGCATCACATCCTGCGCCTCGCCGCGCCCTTCTTCGCCGAGCGGTTCGCCGCCATGCGGTGGAGCATCATCACACCTGAGGGCAGCGTCTCCTGGGACCTCGAGGCCCTCGCCTTCGGCCCGGGCGGCTCGCGCGAGGACGTCCCCCGCGAAGACGCGACCGAGGAGGCCTGGCGCACCTACTACCGCAGCATCTTCAATCCGGCGCGGCTGAAGATCGGTGCGATGAAGCGTGAAATGCCGGTCAAATATTGGAAGAACCTCCCCGAAGCGACGCTGATCGCTCCCCTCATCCGTTCCGCCGGCAGCAGCGAGGCCGCCATGATCGACGAGATCCAGAAAACGATTCCCCCGCGGGCCACCGCGATCCTGGCGCAAGGGCACGAGGGGCCGGAGCCGCCCGCCCCTGTCGGCGACAATGGCCTGGCCGCGCTCCGGCGCGAGGCCTTGGTCTGCCGGCGCTGCGACCTCCACAAATTCGCAACCCAGACGGTGTTCGGGGAAGGGTTGGCCACGGCCGATCTCGTCTTCGTCGGCGAGCAGCCGGGCGACAAGGAGGACATCGCCGGAAAGCCCTTCGTGGGGCCGGCCGGCGCCATGTTCGACCGTGCCCTCGACGAGGCCGGCATCGACCGCCGTCGCGCCTACGTAACGAACGCGGTCAAGCATTTCAAATTCGAGCCGCGCGGCAAGAAGCGCATCCACAAGAAGCCGGGGATCGGCGAGATCAACGCCTGCCATGCCTGGCTCGAGGAAGAACTCGCGATCCTGCGCCCGAAACTCACCATCGCGCTCGGTGCCAGCGCCATCCGATCGCTGACCGGGCAGAGCGCCTCCGTGCTCGCGACGCGGGGGCAGGTTCTCTCCTCGCCGCGTGCCGGGCGCGTCTTCGTCACCGTGCATCCGTCCTTCCTGCTGCGCCTGCCCGACCAGGCTTCGCAGCAGGCCGAGTATGCGCGGTTCGTCGACGATCTACGCGTCGCCAAGATGCTCGCGGCAGAGGCTGGATAAAGCTCGTGCCGAAGTAATCGGCGCCTCATGCCCTCACCAAAAAATAGATGTCAGCTCGCGGCGCCGATCCGATGAACGTCATGTGAATGTTCTATTAAGCCGCGATACAGACCGAGGCGACTAAAAACCGACAATCGAGATTCACTTAGTCTCGTCTAACTTCAGGTGGGTGGAAATGAGAACTTCAAATTCCTTGGCCATGATGGCCGCACTGGCAGGACTCGCGGCGTCCGGCACCGCCGCGTCCGCCATGTCGGGCTTCGATCGGGTGCCCACGGAAGGCCTCGGCCTCATAGAACAGGCCCGTATCGTCTGCGAGCCGTTCGGCCGCTGTTTCCGCATCGACCGGTTCGGCCGGCGGATATTCGTCCCCCGCCCCCTGGGCTTCGGCCGCCCCGGCTTCGGCCCCGGTGTCGTGGTGGCCCCGGAGGTCGTACGGCCTGGTTTCGCCCGTCCGGGCGTTCGGGTCGAACCCGGCTTCGGCGAGCGGGACGGCGGCGGTCGGGACGGCGGCGACCGTGGCCACGGCCACGGCCCCAAGCCCGACGAGGACGGCATGCGGCGTCAGGGCAATGGCCAGCATCAGGGCGGTGAACAGCAGGGGCAAGGCGGCGGGCAGCGTCAGCAGCAAGGTCAGGGCGGTGGACAGCGCCAGCAGCAGGACGGCATGCAGCAGGGCCAAGGCGGTGGGCAACGCCAGCAGCAAGGTCAGGGCGGTGGACAGCGCCAGCAGCAGGACGGCATGCAGCAGCACCAGGGTGGGGGCGGCGGCCAGAACGGTCAGGGCCAAGGACGCCGGCAGCGTCCGCAGCAGCAGGACGACGGCCAATAGGTCGAGGCCACGGCCCTCACGGGCCTGCACTCGCGCATGTCATGCTGTTGCTGACATGCGCCAACTCGAAAGAGCAACGAGGCCGGCGGAAGACATCCTTCCGCCGGCCTTGCGTGTTTGTGGAAAGAACGTCGAGCCGACCCGGCGCTTTAGGCGGCCTGCTGAATGGCGGACAGAAGCCAAGGGCCGCCGCCGTTGCGCCGGAACGTCCAAAGTTCGGTCGCCTCGCTGGGCTGGGCCGGGTTGCCCGAGACGACGCGGCCGCTCGCCCGATCGACCATCCTGTCCAGGGTCGCGAACCGCATGGCAACGGTGGCGTAATCGCTCGCGCCTTCGCTCCAAGCCTCCGAAAGATCCCCCTGGAGAAGCCGCGCCCCCGAAACGTCGTTGCGCAGCCCTTTGCGGCGATTGTCCTCGATGTCCGAAGCGAAGTTCCGCAGCATCTCGGAGGTCGCTAGGCGAGAAAGGCCGTCCATATCTTCGCGCCCATAGGCGTCCTGAATGCCGACAAGAGAGCGCTCGAACGCCGCGAAGTCGGGCGGCTCCACCTTGACCGTGCGTGACGGCTGGGTAGCGCCCTGAAATCCTCCGGTTCCCGCATAGTCGCGCCGCGCCTGCCCCGCGCCCATGCCGGCAAAGGCTGGATTCGCGCGACTCCGGAAGAACCGGAGAGCCATCCAGATCAGGCCGCCGATCAGGGCGACCTGGAACACCAGCCCCAACAGCGACGCGAGATCGCCAAGGCCGCCGAAGAACCCATTGCCCGTGAGCATGCCGAACAGGCCGGCACCGAGGAGACCCGCCGCGAGGCCCGTGCCGAAGCCGAAGCGCCGCGGCTGCGCGGTCGACCCAAACCCCGAGTTGCCGTAGTTCGCCGACGGCGTCTCGCTACGCTGGATGGGCTGCGCGGGCCGGGGCGCGGTGGCAGTCGGAGCCGGCATGCTGAACGTCCGGGTTCCGCGCGAGCCGAAGCCGAAGCCACCGCCCGCCCGGGCGTCCACGGACTGCGATCCAAGTGGAAGCGCCAGCGCCAGCATCAGCGCGAGGATGGCGCCTTTCGACATGGTCGAGTTGCGCCGCGTGAAGGACGAAATCATCGGAACAGCCTACAAACTGGGCAAAATGCCCCAGTCCTCATATGGTGGCGCGCCGTTCGTCGCTGCAAGGCGACGCCCTGCCGAGATCATCAATAAATGTCGACCGCCTCGACCACGTCGCCGACGCGGATGCGTCCGAGGCATCGCGGGATGATGTTCTGGCCGAAGACGATGCGCCCGCCGGCCTTGCGCCTGTACCGCGCCAGGGTACGCAGGGGCTCGCCGTCGTCGGCCTTGACCCCGGTGCGCTGGTCGACCGTGGTAACGACGCAGCGGGCGCAATCCTTGACGACCGCGAACTCGACCTCGCCGACCTTCAGCCGTGACCATCGGTCCTCATCCCAGGGTCCGGCGCCCTCGACGACAACGTTGGGACGGAACCGGTCCATGCCGACCGGCGAGGCCAGCGTTCGGTTGAGCCCGTCAAGCGAGGCCGTGGTGGTGGCCAGCAGCGGAAAGCCGTCGGCGAAACTGACGTGATCGCCGTCGCGCGAGAACGCCGGGTCGGTCCGGCGCGCCGCGGCGGGATCGGCCATGTAGACGAGGCGGCACGGCAGGCCGAGCACCCGCGTCAGCCAGGCGGCGGCGCGGTCCGACGCCGCGCGGGCGGGCACGACATCCTTCCACAGGGTGACTGCGAGGGTCTTGGCCGCCTCGTCGGGACGCCCTTCCTCGATCGATGCCTCGCCGTCAAGGGAGAGTCTCAGCCCCCAGGGCAGCAGCTCGACCAAAACGGCGGCCATATGCGGCACCTGGCGCTGCGACAGGAACAGGCCTGCGGGATCGACGATCATCCAGCGGCGGTCGTGTTCGAGCCCCCAGGGCTCGACCTCCGCCTCGCGGAGCGAGAGGCCGCGCAGCCCCTTCACGGGGTAGATCGTGATGTTGCCGAGCGTGAGCATCGCCTTCCTCGTCACCGGGGGTACGCCGCGAAGCCGTTTTCGACCGCGAGGCCGGCGAGGTCGGTCGCCGGCCTCGCACCGACATGGCCGATGATCTCGGAGGCCGCCAGGGCGCCGAGCCTGGCGCAATCCTCAGGGGCGAGATCGCGCGCCAGCCCGGCCAGGAACCCGGCTGCGAAGAGGTCCCCGGCACCGGTCGAATCGACGACGCGGTCGATCGGGAAGGCCTCGACGTGGCGCACGCCACCGCGCTCCGCCACAATGGCCCCCTTGTGGCCGCGCGTGATCGCCGCGAGCCCGCATTCCGCCCTCAGCGCCCCGACGGCCGTGTCGAAATCCGCCGTCTCGTAGAGCGCGTGCAGCTCGGCCTCGTTGGCGAAGACGATATCCACGGTCTTCGAGCGGATCAGATGCAGGAACTCGGCGCGGTAGCGATCGACGCAAAAACTGTCCGAGAGCGAGAGCGCCACCTGCCGCCCGGCCGCATGGGCGACCTCGGCCGCCTTGACGAAGGCCTCCTTGGCGGCCGGCGGATCCCACAGATAGCCCTCGAGGTAGGTGACGCGGGCCGCGGCCACCAGCGTCTCGTCGACATCGGCGACGGTGAGGTTTTGGCAGGCGCCGAGATAGGTGTTCATGGTGCGCTGCCCGTCGGGCGTCACCAGGATGTAGGAGCAGGCCGACGCGGGGCCCGAGGCGGCG
Source organism: uncultured Lichenihabitans sp. (assembly GCA_964236485.1). Lineage (GTDB taxonomy): Bacteria > Pseudomonadota > Alphaproteobacteria > Rhizobiales > Beijerinckiaceae > Lichenihabitans. The sequence goes on from CAXSEU010000150.1 coordinate 7,059, forward strand.
AGCGGCGTCGCGAAATGGACGCCCGTCTGGCGCAGGTCGTGCGCGAAGATGTGGCCGAGCGCGTCGTCCTTGACCTTGCCGACATAGGCGGCGCGGGCCCGGAGGCTGGCGACCCCCACGGCCGTGTTGGCGGCCGACCCGCCCGACACCATGGCGCCCCGCCCCATCGCGGCGTAAAGATGCGCGGCCCGATCCTCGTCGATCAGCGTCATGGCGCCCTTGGCGACCTTCTCCCGGACGAGGAAATCCTCCTCGACGGTAGCGAAGACATCCACGATGGCATTGCCGATGCACAAGACATCGTAGGTGGGCTCGATCATGCACGGTCTCGGGTGGCGGGGTGAGCCCGCCTGTCGCATCGCCACGGCGGTGCGTCAAGGTTTGCCCTTCTCGGCGAGGTTACGCGACGAGCTTAAGCGAAAAGGTATGGCCGCTGTCGGAGGTGCCGACGAGACCCATGCGGCTCAGCGCGACCAGAACAGCGGTAACCTTCGGAGCGACTTTCGATTCCTGCTTGAAGGATCTCGCGATGGCGGCGGCATCGAGCGCCTCGGTGCCGCGCGCGAGGGCCGCCATGACGACGGCGGTCTGAGCCACCTCGTCGGCCGGAAAGATCGGCTTCGGCCCCGCAGGGACGGTCACGGCTGCGGGGCTCGCCGCCCGCATCGTGCCGCCCGCGAGGGCGAGTTCGGCCCTCTCTTTTCCTGAGGCGAAGCGCGGCTCCTGGTACTCGGGTCGCAGCCAGCGCACGCGGCCGCGCGCCTCCTCCGCGGCGCGCGCTTTGTTGAGGTTGACGAGGCGAACCAGGATCTCCTCTTCCGGCAAGTCGGCCGCCCAGCCATAGGCGTCGGCCACCGCCGCATCGAGTCTGTCGTGTAGCTCTTTCAAGATCAGCACCAGCCCGTCCTCGAAGGTGCGGCGTTCGTCGGCTGTGAAC
>CAXSEU010000151.1:0-4775 GCA_964236485.1 uncultured Lichenihabitans sp.
ATGGGCGGGTTGTCGATCCGACGATTGGTAAACCCATAGTTGTCAAACGGTCTCTAAGGCAGGGTCTCTCCAGGATCGAGGCTGGGCAAGCCGAATCGCGGCAGCGTCGTGCGGCGGCTTCGCTCCATCAGCATCAGCGGCTCTCCCCAGGCGGCCCGCATTTCGATCGGCAGCCCGGGGACATCGGCGACCGGCGCGCCGGCCGCGTCGGTTTGCGACGCCACGCCCACGAGGTCGACCCTGGCGCCCGGGAGGTCGCCTCGCCCGGCAAAGGCCATGGCCATGCCGGGTCCCGTCACCTTGCCCTCGACGAAGTTGACGGTGCCGTCGACGATCCGCATGTCCGAGCTTGCGGCCGCGAAAGCGGTCAACCGACCCGGCTCATCGGCGCCGAAGGGCAGCCTCCGGGTGATCCGCTTCAGGGCCTGCGATACCGACATCCCCACGAAACTGCCGTTATCGACAGCGACCCGGCCTTCTCCGGCCAGCGTCGGGACGATGTCGCTCAGCCGGGTGCCGTGCCCATCGACGCTGATCTTGCCGTTCATGGTTCCGGTCATCCGCTCGTCGCCCGTCAACGCGACCCCGAAGGGGCCGAGTTCGATGTCCGACAGCGCCATGTCGGCGTGCGCCTCGAGGTCGTCGCTCCCGAGCGAGGCGAGCAGGCGAGCCTTGACGACGCCCCCGAAAGCGAGGGCTTCATCCAGGGTCAGCTCAAGCCGCCGGTCGCGGCACAGCAGGGAAAAGGCGACATCCTCGGCACCGGTCCGGCCGATGTCCACCCTGCTGGCGGAGATGCGCAGGTCGAGGTTGGTGTCGAGGAGGTAGGGTGCGAGCCCCGCACGGTAGATCGCCGCCAAGGCCGGCCCGTCGATCGGACGACCCACGAGGTCACCGAGGTCGAGTTGCCCGGCCGCCAAGGTGCCCTCGACGAGCCCATGGCCCTTGTCGGTGTGGTAACCGAGCGTTCCTTCGAAGGTGGTCGAGTTCACGCGCAAGGCGGCTTCGGACAGCGCCAGGTCACCGAACCTCGCCAAGGCGTCGCCGCTCAAGGAGATCTTCTGCACGTTCGTCCACAATGGCCCGCCGCCGAATGCCGCGAGAAGCCGGTTCGGCGCGCCCGTGGCGGCCGAGAGCCGTCCGGCAAATCGAGGCTGATCGCCGCTCGATACGACCCCGGCGGCGGAGAATGACCCGGCGGACGTGCTGATCTGCACGAAGGCACTCGCTTGGGGCTCATCGGCGACGCGAACCTGCTGGCCGATCCGGATGACGAACTGCCCCGGCAGGTCCCGCCAGACGGCGCTGCCGCTGGCCGAAAGCGCTCCGCCGGCGCCTGCCGAGGCATCGAGCGTGGCCCCGATATCGGTCAGGATCGTCTCGGTAGCAAGGCGACGCGACACGAGGCGGACCACCCCGGACCTCACCGACAGCTTGAAAGGCGCGTCGTCGGCGTCACGCGGCCCTCCGGCCGTGATGGCATGGCTCGTGGCGTCGACGTCGATCGCGGCGGTCGGGTTGGAGAGCGTGGCCGAAACCAGGCGCCATCGCCCCTGAAGCAGGGCGGAGACATCGAGTTCGCCCGTCAAGGTCGGTGCTGAAAGGTCGAGCGATCCATCGGGCGCTTTGACGGACACGTCGGAAATCTGGACGCGCGGGCGGGGCAGCAACTTGACGGTGACGGGGCCGCCGACCTCGACCGCAAGCCCGACGTCCCGGCCCATGGCGGCCGCGATCTCGGCCCGGCGTGCCTCACCTTTCAAGGTCCAAGGCATCTCGGCCAAAGCGATCGCCGAGCCGCAAAGCACCGTGCCCAAGACCACCCAGACTGGCTTCATCCGCCCTTGCCACCCGCCGGTGCGCCAGTGCTTCCACCAGCGCCTCAACGAACCATAGGCAACCAACGTGGCGCAAATGTCACGACGTTTTTCATTCGCGCGGTACGAAGGGCACAACCCGTCCAGGTACGGCCGACGCCTTAAAAAGGTCCGATAAGAAGCCGCTTCTGCACATCAAATCAGACCTGTAATGACTGCCGCGGCGCCGTTTTTCGGGCTTGGCGAAGCATCTGCCAGCTTAGCGGCATCCGTCCAGGACCTTGAACGCTACCCGGCCCGGGGCCGGCCGGTTCTCGACCGGTTTCATACTGGAGCTTTCGTTGTGAGAAGAGACGCATCACGCCATCGTTCAGACTCCGCGACGACGTGGGGTTCCGCGACGGCCTCGCGCCAAACCGCGGTTCGCTTCGCTCTTCCGGCGGTCTTGCTCTTGAGCCTGCCGCTCCACGCCATCGCTCAGGAAGATGCCGGAGGTGGGCAGGCCGAGTGGGCGCAGAAATACGACTCGGCCGCGCGCATGCAGGTGCAGCGCTCGACGACCCCGACCCTGTCCCCGCAGACCGTGGCCGCCACCGAGGCGGCCGTACAGACCTACCAGACCATCGTCAGCCAGGGCGGCTGGGGCACCGTGCAGGGGGGCACGAACCTGCACCTCGGCTCGAAGAGCCAGGCCGTCGTCGCGCTGCGCCATCGGCTGATGGTCACGGGCGACCTCGATCAGGCGGCCGGCGTTTCGCCGGTGTTCGACGCCTATGTGGAAGCCGGGGTCAAGCGGTTCCAGGCCCGGCACGGGCTCGGACAGACCGGCATCGTCTCCAGCCAGACCCTGCAGGAAATGAACGTTCCGGCCGACCTGCGGCTGCGGGAACTCGAGACCAATCTCGTCCGCCTCCGCTCCTTCTCGGGCAACCTCGGCGAGCGTTTCGTCATGGCCAACATACCGGCCGCCTCCGTCGAAACGGTCGAGAACGGCATGGTAGTCAGCCATCACGCCGCTGGCGTGGGCAAGATCGACCGCCAGTCGCCGGTCATGCAGACCAAGGCGATGGACATCAATTTCAACCCGTTCTGGACGGTTCCGGCGTCGATCATCCGCAAGGACCTGATCCCCAAGATGCAGGCCGATTCGAACTACCTGACGGACAACCACATCCGCACCTTCAACAAGGACGGACAAGAGGTATCGCCGAAATCCATCAACTGGAACTCGCTGGACGCCACCAACTACAAGTTCCGCGAGGATCCGGGCGAGAACAACTCGCTCGGGGTGGTGCGGATCAACATCGCCAATCCTTATGGCGTCTATATGCACGACACGCCGACCAAGGGCATCTTTGGCGACGACTTCCGCTTCGTGTCCTCGGGCTGCATCCGCGTCCAGAACGTCCGCGACTATGTGGCGTGGCTGCTGAAGGACACGCCTGGCTGGGATCGCGAGCACATCGACGCGGCCATCCGCTCCGGCGAGAGGCTCGACGTGAAGCTTGAAAAGCCGGTGCCGGTGTACTGGGTCTATATAACCTCTTGGGCGACGCCCGAGGGCGTCGTCCAGTTCCGCGAAGACATCTATAACCGGGATGGGCTTGGCGGGCCGGGCGCGGTGGCCTCTGCCGATCCGGTGGATCCCGGGAGCGACGAGAACCAGGCCGTCGAGCCCGCCCTTCAGCAGGACTGATCTCCCCCGCGACGTCGCCCCGGGTGCTGAACGGGGCGCCTGCGGGATGACGGCAGGCGAGCGAACCGCTAATGAGACGAGGCCCGCGCTCATCGGGCCTCCGTTCGCGTCTGCTTCACCGCAATGCGGCGGGTTCCAGATCCCCGCCGAAGCTGAAACGTCCGAGACTGGCATGACCGATATGACGATGTCCTCCACGGCCGAGCGAGCGGGCGCCTCGCTGTCGAACAGCTTCTTCGGCGCCGGCCTCGGCGTGGCCGACCCCGAGATCGCGCGGGCCGTCGACCTCGAACTCGGACGGCAACGCGACGAGATCGAACTGATCGCCTCCGAGAACATCGTGTCGCGTGCGGTTCTCGAAGCTCAGGGCTCTGTCCTGACCAACAAATATGCCGAGGGCTACCCGGGACGACGCTACTATGGCGGATGTCAGTTCGTCGACATCGCGGAGGATCTCGCCATCAAGCGGGTCACGCAATTGTTCGGCTGCGGTTTCGCCAATGTGCAGCCGAATTCCGGCAGCCAGGCCAATCAGGCCGTTTTCCTCGCGCTCATGCAGCCGGGCGAGACCTTCATGGGGCTCGATCTCGCGGCCGGCGGGCACCTGACCCATGGTTCGCCCGTCAACATGTCGGGGCGCTGGTTCAAGACCGTGTCCTATGGGGTCGATGCCGGAAGTCATCTGATCGACATGGACGAGGTTCAGCGCAAGGCCGAGGACGCGAGGCCGAAGATCATCATCGCGGGCGGGTCGGCTTATTCGCGCTTCTGGGATTTCGCGCGGTTCCGGGCCATCGCCGATGCGGTGGGCGCCTATTTCATGGTCGACATGGCGCACTTCGCCGGCCTCGTTGCGGGCGGGGTGCATCCCTCGCCCTTTCCGCACGCCCATGTGGTGACGTCAACCACCCACAAGACGCTGCGCGGCCCGCGCGGCGGCCTCATCCTCAGCGACGACGAGGCTCTCGCCAAGAAGCTGAACTCGGCCATCTTCCCCGGCCTGCAGGGCGGGCCGCTCATGCATGTCATCGCGGCCAAGGCGGTCGCTTTCGGCGAGGCGTTGACACCGGGGTTCAGGCGCTATGCCCAGCAGGTCGCCGACAACGCCAAGGCTCTCGCGGCGAGCCTCAAAGCGGGCGGCTACCCTATCGTCTCGGGCGACACCGACAACCACCTGATGCTCGTGGACCTGCGGCCGAAGAGGATCACCGGAAAAGCCGCCGAGGCGGCAAGTTGGATTCGCCCGGAATTGCTGGCCATTC
>CAXSEU010000151.1:4785-7914 GCA_964236485.1 uncultured Lichenihabitans sp.
CCGAGGCGGCACTGGGACGCGCCCACATTACGGTCAACAAGAACGGCATCCCCTTCGACCCCGAAAAGCCCATGGTCACGTCCGGGATTCGGGTCGGCTCGCCTGCCGCGACCTCGCGCGGTTTCGGCACCCTGCAGTTCACCGAGGTCGGCCAGTTGATGGCGCAGACGCTGGACGGCTTGTCGGCAAGCGGAGACGCGGGGAATGCCGCGACCGAAGCCGAAGTCAGGTCGAAGGTGAAGACCCTGACGCGGCAGTTTCCCATCTACTGACGGGCCGCCGGCCCTGGAGCAGCACACGCATGTTCACCGGGCTCGTGAGCGACATCGGGGAGGTCGTTGCGGCCGACAGCCGAGGGGCGACCCGTCGCCTGCGCATCGCCTGTCGCTACCCGCTGGAGTCGATCGCCATCGGGGCCTCGATCGCCTGCTCGGGCCCCTGCCTTACGGCGGTCGCCACGGGTACCGCCAACGGCCGCACCTGGTTCGACATCGACGCGGGTGCGGAGACGCTGGCCCGAACGACCCTTGGAACTTGGGAGGTCGGCCGCCGGATCAACCTCGAACGATCCTTGAAGCTCGGCGATGAACTCGGCGGGCATATGGTCTCTGGCCACGTCGACGGCATGGCGGTGGTTACGGCGCACACCGATCTCGGCGAGACCACGCGGTTCGACATCGAGGCGCCGGAACGGGTCGCCGGTTTCGTTGCCGAGAAGGGATCCGTCGCGCTCGACGGCACCTCGCTCACGGTCAACGCCGTCGAGGGCCGCCGGTTTTCCGTGCTGCTGATTCCGCACACGCTGGCCGTGACCACGTGGGATGCGGTGAGGACGGGTGACCGGCTCAATATCGAGATCGACATGATGGCGCGCTACGCGGCCCGGCTTGCCGACTGGCGCTCCGCTGGGGGAGGGGCGCCGTGAACCGCTACGCGGCGCTGGGCGCCTATAACGCCTGGGCCAACGCCAGGGTTTTCGACGCCGCGGCGGCGTTGCCGGACGCGGACTACCGGGCCGACCGAGGCGCCTTCTTCAAGTCGGTCCATGGCACGCTGAACCATCTGCTGGTCACGGACCGGATCTGGATGAAGCGTTTCACCGGCACCGGCACCGCTCCCGACCGGCTCGACGCCATCCTCTTCGAAGCCTTGGACGACCTGTGGCATGCGCGACGATCCGAGGACGCTCGCCTCACCTCCTTCGTGGCGGGCCTCGACGACCCGGCCCTCGCGGGCAGGTTCACCTATACCCGCGCCTCGACGCCGGAGCGCTACGAGCAGGAGCTTGGACCCGCGCTCGACCACCTGTTCAATCATCACACCCATCATCGCGGGCAGGTCCACGCGATGTTGACCGCCGCGACCGGGGAGGCGCCGTCCCTCGACCTGCTCGTATTCCATCGCGATGCCGGTCTGGGTGGCACCCGAAGGGTCGCCTGATGAACTTGTTCGACCTCACCGGCCGATTGGCCCTCGTGACCGGATCGAGCAAGGGCATCGGTCTGGCACTGGCCCGCGCCCTGGCCCGCGCCGGCGCCGAGGTCGTGCTGAACGCCCGCGACGCCGAAAAGCTTGAAGCCAGCCGTGCCGCGCTCGCGGTCGAGGGCCACAAGGTCCACAGCATCGCCTTCGATGTGACCGACCCCCATGCGGTCGCGGACGGGGTGGCGCGAATCGAGCGTGAGATCGGACCGATCGCCGTCCTGATCAACAACGCGGGCGTGCAGCACCGCACGCCGCTGCAGGATTTTCCGCACGATGCCTGGCGGCGGCTCGTCTCGACCAACCTCGATAGCGTGTTCCTGGTCGGGCAAGCCGTGGCGCGCCATATGATCGGGCGCGGACGCGGCAAGATCATCAACATCGCCTCGGTGCAGAGCGAACTGGCGCGACCCGGCATCGCCCCCTACACGGCGACCAAGGGGGCCGTGAAGATGCTCACCAAGGGCATGGCGACCGATTGGGGACGCCACGGCCTGCAGTGCAACGCCATCGGGCCGGGCTATTTCCGCACGGAGCTCAACCAGGCGCTGGTGGACGATCCGGTTTTCTCGGCCTGGCTCGCCGACCGCACGCCGATGGGCCGGTGGGGCGAGGTTGAGGAACTCGCCGGGGCGGCCGTGTTTCTCGCCTCCGACGCGTCGAGCTTCGTCAACGGGCACATCCTCTATGTGGATGGCGGCATAACGTCGAGCCTGTGAACCACCGCCGCATGGCTGCCTCCCCGGATGGATTTTGCTTTTTCAAAGCCGATTCGTTGCTGCTAAAGACAGACCGCATTGTCGGCACGCCTCGGTGGCGTTTCGCCGCCACCGGAGATGCGGGCCGCCATGGTTGAGACGATACGCCATGGTGCACATGAGCCGGTGCTGGCTCCCGCTCGTTTCCTCATCGTCGAGGCGCCATACTACGCCGACCTCGCCGCCATGCTGATGGCGGGAGCGGAGGCGGCCTTGACGGCGGCGCAGGCCATCTTCGACGTGGTGCGGGTGCCGGGCTCGCTGGAAATCCCGGTGGCGATCAGGATCTGCGTCGCGGCGGCCGCGCGGCGCGGGAAACCTTATGCAGGCGCCGTGGCGCTCGGCTGCGTCATGCGCGGCGAGACCTACCATTTCGAGGTGGTATCGAACGAAAGCGCGCGGGGCGTGATGGCGATCGGCATCGATCTCGGTCTCCCGATCGGCAATGGCATCCTGACGGTAGAGAATGAGGCGCAGGCGCTCAGGCGTGCCGATCCGGCGCAGGGCGACAAAGGCGGCGAGGCGGCACGCGCGGCGCTGATCCTCTGGCGCATCGGGAAAGACGCGGAGGCGTCGCGGTGAGCCGCGGGGAGCGCCGCGCCGCCGCTCGGCTGGCCGCCGTCCAGGCGCTCTACCAGATGGATGTCGCCAAGACGGGCATCCACGAGATACTGGCCGAATTCGAGTCGCACTGGATCGGGCAGGAGGTCGAAGGCGAGCAGTACAAGCCCGCCGAGATCCAGTTTTTCCGCGAGACGCTCGAAGGTGTCCTCGCCGGCCAGGTCGACATCGACCGGCTGCTCGATGATGCCCTGCAGGAAGGCTGGCCTTTGCGCCGCGTCGAGGCCGTCCTGCGGGCGACCTTGCGGGCCGTGGCCTACGAGCTCAA
>CAXSEU010000152.1:0-6283 GCA_964236485.1 uncultured Lichenihabitans sp.
TACCGAGCATTCAGCACTATCTGATCATCGATCCGCATCACCGGGTCGTCATCCATTATCATCGCGGCCAAGGGGACGGAGTCACCACCCGTCTCGTCGGTTTCGGCCTGATCCTAATGGACCCCCCGGGCCTGGAGATTACGGTCGAGGATATGCTGGGCCTGGCTGGCTAACCATCTCGTCGGATGAGTCCCACATGATCGCCGCCATGGCGGCTCGGCACAGTGCGCGATCAAAGGCTTCTCGCCATGTCGCGCTTTCGATGTTGCTCTGCGCTTTGGCGCTACTCACCGGGGGCTGCGACATCGTCACTCCCGGTGCAGTGCCGCGGATCGTCGATGCGGAGGACGCCCGGCCGCGTCTTCTCGCGACCACGTCCGGTCCTGTCGTGGGCGTCGCAAGTGCGCAGGGACAAGCCTTTCTCGGGATCCCTTACGCGGCACCGCCCGTCGGCCCGTTGCGCTGGCGCGCCCCTCGGCCTCCCGCCGCGTGGACCGAGCCGCGTTCGGCCCGGGAACTCGGCGAGAGCTGCCTGCAGAACCTCAGCCTCGACGCCCAGACCGGGGGCGTGGGCTCGGGACCGTTCCTCGGCGGTGAGGATTGCCTGACGCTGAACGTCTACGCTCCGGCGGATGCGGCGACTGGTCAGCGCCGGCCCGTCATGGTCTGGATCCACGGCGGCGCCTTCGTGCTCGGCGCCAGCGGCCAGTATGATCCGAGCCTGCTGGCCTCGCGGACCGGCAGCGTCGTCGTCACGTTCAACTATCGGCTTGGCGCCCTGGGCTTCCTGGCCCATCCGGCCCTGCGTACGGAGCCGGGGGAAGGGGCCTTCGCGCTGCTCGACCAGCAGGCTGCCCTGCGCTGGGTCAGGGACAACATCGGCGGCGTCGGGGGCGATCCCCGCAACGTGACGCTGTTCGGTCAATCCGCCGGCGCCTGGAGCACCTGCTACCAGATGGCCTCGCCCGGCGCAGCGGGCCTGTTCTATCGCGCGATCCTGCAAAGCGGAGCCTGCACGGCGCCGGAGATGTCCATCGATGCGCGCCGGGCCGAGCAGGGCGGGCAGACTTGGGCCGAGGGGCTCGGATGCGGCGGCACCGACGCGTTGGCGTGTTTGCGGGCCAAGCCGGCCACGGACGTCCTCAGCGCCGCCCCCGAGCGTTCCGGTGTCACCGGGCCGAACTCGTGGTCGCCCGCTTACGGTTTGGACGTGCTGCCATCCTCACCGCGCCAAGCGTTCGAGACGGGGCGGTTCAACCGGGTTCCCGTCATCGACGGCACCAATCGCGACGAGGGGCGGCTGTTCTCCTACCTCCGGGGATTTCGCGGGGAACTCTGGAGTCGAGACAGTTACGAGCGGATCATCGCCGCGCAGTTCGGCGAGGAGGCGCCGCGCATCCTCGGCGAATATGCCAAGGACTCGGCCTCTCCGGCCCTCGCCTACGGGGATGTCCTCACCGATGGGCTATTCGCCTGCGCGGCGCGGTCGCTCGACCGAAGCCTGGTCCGATGGACGCCCGTCTATGCCTACGAGTTCGACGACGTGGAGGCGCCCTTCGGCTTGCCCGCGGTGCCGTGGTCGAGCCGCATGGGCGCCTTCCACACCGCCGAGATCGCCTATGTCTTCGGGACCAGATGGCTGCTGGCCGATCCTGCCGTTTTCGATGTGGGCCAGCGCACCCTGTCGACGGCGATCCAGGGCTATTGGGCGCGGTTCGCCCGTTCCGGCGACCCGAACGACGCTTTCATGGAGCCCCGAGCGTGGTCCCGCTTCGGAACGACGCAGTCCGTCCTGGCGCTCGGATCCGGCGGCGGGGGAGCGATCGACTTCGCCGGCCGCCATCATTGCGCATTCTGGTCGAGCCTCGGCTACTGAAATTGCCTTCAGCGGAGCCGCTGGCCGGCTTCGTCGACATGGGTCAAAGGCCGATCTTCGCCGTGCGATAATTCCTCGTGCCATTCGCCGGACGGATCCTGATAGCTGATGGCCGCCGTTTCCCCCGGCCGCTGCTGCTCGGTGGCGACGATGTCGGCGGCTTCCTCGGCAAGGGCTCGGCTGGCGAATGTCTCGGAAAAGACATCGCCGAGCTTGTAGGCCCAACCGCCGTCATGCTCGACGATTTCGTAGACGACCTCGGTCATGGCTCTTCTCCCTCATGCGCGCAAACGGCTCACCGGAGCCGGGGGTTCCGTGGCCCGCCCTCCTCAAGGATCGTAGCGCAGGTAGGGCTCGACCGGGCCGTTCAGCTTGATGGTCAGTGGATTACCCTTGCGGTCCTTCGCCTGGCCGGCCGCCACCCGGACCCAGCCTTCGCTGACGCAATATTCCTCGACGTTGGTCTTGTCCTCGCCCTTGAAGCGGATGCCGACCCCGCGGGCCAGCAGTGCCTCGTCATAATAGGGGCTGCTCGAATCCGTAGAGAGGCGATCGGGTAGCGCGTCGGTCATGGCTCGGTCTCGGACTCGGGAAGAAGATGAGGCGGCGTGGCGAAAATGGCAAGGATCTCGGACCCCGTCAGCGGCTTGAAGTGCCCGGGTACGAGGCTCGATGGCAGCGTGAGGCCGCCGACGGCTTCGCGGTGAAGCGCGATGACGTGGCTGCCTACGGCTGCCAACATGCGACGCACCTGATGATAGCGGCCTTCGACGATCGTGACGACCGCCTCGGTTGCGGCCACGACCTCGAGGCCCGCGGGTTCGAGTGGCTTCGTCTCCCCATCGAGCATCATGGTTCCCGAGGCGAAAAGGGCGGAGGCGTCCCCGGTCAATGGGCGGTCGAGTGTCGCGCGATATCGCTTGGGCAATCGCGCCTTGGGCGAGATGATGCGGTGCAAGAGGCCACCGTCGTCGGTCAACAGCAGCAGCCCGGACGTTTCCTTGTCGAGGCGGCCCACGGTCGAAAGCGCCGGCTGGCGCCGCCGCCAGCGCGCCGGCAGCAAGCCATGGACCAGCGGGCCCGCTTCCTTGTGGGAGCAGGTGACGCCGGGCGGCTTGTTCATGAGGAGCACCAGACCCGGCAGCGGGTCCATGGGCTCGCCATCGATCTTCAGGCGGTGCGGCAGGTCCGCCTCCAGGGCAATACGCACGTCGACATGCGGGATCGGCGCGCCATCGAGCGTCAGCCGGCCGCCGCGAGCCAAGGTCTCGATGTCGCGGCGGGACCCGTAGCCGAGGTTCGCCAGCAGCCGGTCCAGTCTGACGGTCGGCCGACCCTCCCTCACCGACGAGCCTCGAAGATCTTGTAGCCAAGGGTATCGGCATGCGCCGTCACCTCCCTGAAGGCCGCCTTCAGGACGCCTTCGTAGGGGAGGTGGCGGTTGGCCGTGAGCCAGAGCGCGCCGCCGGGGCGCAGGCTCTCGGCGGCGCGGCGGATGAAGCCCTGGCCGAGCCCCTGATCCTCGGCGCCGCCGCCGTGGAACGGCGGGTTCATCACGACGAAGTCGAGCCCCGTCAGCCCCGTGCCGGTGCGATGGAGGTCGACCCAGCGGTACTCCGCGCGCGGGTCGGCGACGTTGCGCTCCGCCGCCTCCACGGCCCGCCGGTCGATGTCGAACAGCGTGAGGTGCTTGACCTTGGGGGCCTTCAGGACGGCGTGCGCCAGGACGCCGATGCCGCAGCCGAGATCGGCACCGCGTCCGGCGAGCGGTGGCAGGTGGTCCATCAGCAGGGCGGCGCCCGGATCGATGCGGTCCCAGCTGAAGAGACCAGGCTGCGACCATAGGCCGACCCCTTCGACGAAGCGCGGCGCCCCGGCCGCAAGGGCGGCTTCCAATCCTTCCGTCGACACGGGCCGCGCCGCGACACAAATCCGGTGGTGACGCTTCGCGGTCTCCTCGACGGCGCAGCCGAAGCGGCGAAGTTCGTCGCCTAGGCGCGAGCCGCCCTTGAGTTTGGGGGCCATCGCCGTGAGCGCTCCTCCGGGCCGGAGGGCTCTTAGCGCGAGCGCAAGCACGTAGCGTCGCTCGATCGTGCCGGGCGGCGCCAGCACCGCGACGGTGGCGGCCGATCCTTCGAGCCGATCCTCCAGCCGCTCCGCGCCGGGCATCAGTGGCGAGCACTGGATCGCGCCCTCGCCCGCCACGTTCAGTACGTCCGGCAGTGTGCCGTAGACGGCCTCAAGGATCTCTGTCTGCACGCCACGCCTCGCCGGCCGTCATTGTGGCGTCTTACACGGCGCTCCGCCGGATTGCCACGCCGCCACCGCGCGCCCTAGCCGAGGATGCGCTCCGCCAGTCGGGCCCAATCGCGCTCGACCGCGGTGGCGCCACCCTCGAGCAGCACGGCGTCGTGGCCTGCCGGGATATGGCTCCCGCCGCCAAACCCATAGACCGTCATGCCGGCCGCAAGCGCGCCCCTCACGCCGAAGATCGAATCCTCGATGACGACGGCGCGACACGGCTCGATCCCCATACTGGCGGCGGCGAAGAGGAAAAGATCCGGCGCCGGTTTTCCGCGCGCCACCTGATGCGAGGAAAACACGCCAGTTCCGAAAAAACCGTCGAGCCCCGTCACGCCCAGGCTGAACCGGATCCGCTCGGGGCTGGACGAAGAGGCCACGCACCGCGGCGTGGCGCCGCCTCGCTCCAGGAAGGCCCGGACCCCGGGCATGGGGCGAAGCTCCCGTTCGAACAGCCGGTGCGTCGCCGGCCAGATCAGATCCGGCAGCCCCTCGGGAATATCCGCTCCCGTCAACTCCCTGATCTTCATCAGGATGTCGGCCTGCTTCATGCCGAAGCAACCCGCGATCATGTCGGCCGTGGCCGGCACGCCGGCCTCGTTCAAGACCTCCAGCATGCCTCGGACGGCCAGCATTTCGCTGTCGACCAGCACGCCGTCGCAATCGAAGATGATGAGATCATGGGGCATGCGCCGGCTTGTCCTTTGTCGGTTGTCCGTCCGTGACGGCGGGCCGCCGTCAAAACCATCCTGGTTTCATCGCCGGGCGGGGTGTAGAGGGGGGCCGACCGACGGGCGTCCGATGGCGCAACCTCGCCGCAATGCGGCCTACTTGAGTTGGCGTATGTCGGCAACGGCATGACAGGCGCCAGGCGACGTTCGAAGGCGGCCGCGCGTGCGCCCTCGGTCATGGCGACTTCCAGGAGATTGAAATGCGTCTGAGGTCCTATTTATTCGTTCTGGGACTCTGCCTACCGGGCTTTGCGGCACAAGCGTTTACGCAGGACAGCGTCAGGCAGCGCGCCGAGCAGGCTTGCTACAACAACGTGATGAAATTCTGCAACGACGACGTTCCGGACGAAACGAAGATCGCTGCCTGCCTGGGTCGCAACAAGGCCAGGCTCGATCCCGATTGCCGCAGGATCTACGAAAAGGGGGTGTAGTTCGCGCCAGCGGCAGACGTCACTCGCCGACGTCCACGACGTCGGGTGTCTGCCACGCCAGGTGCTGTCCGCCATCCAGCGCGATGAGCTGACCGGTCACCGAAGGCGTATCGAGCAGCCACCCGATGGTGCGGCCGAACTCGGCGAGCGCCGGGCCGCGCCCCAGTGGCACGGCCTCGGACTGGCGGCGAAAATCCGCCTCGTCCTGCCGGACGTTCTTGAGCGTTGGCCCGGGCGCCAGACCCACGACCCGGATGCGGGGCGCCAGCGCCTGCGCCATGGTTCTGGTGGCCCACCAGAGCGCCGCCTTCGAAAGGGAATAGGAAAAGAACTGTGGCGTTGGCTTCAGCACGCGCTGGTCCACCAGGTTCACCACGAGGCCGGTCGCCGCCGCGGGCAGGCGCCGCGCCATGGCCGAGGCGAGCAGGCACGGCGCCGCCAGGTTGACCGACAGATGCGTCATCAGGCTCTCCACCGAGAGGGTTTCGACCTCGTCGGACTCGAACATCGAGGCGCTGTTGACCAGCAGGCCGAGCGGTCCGACCGCGGCTTCGGCCTCTGCCATGATGCCGTCGACCGCCTCCAGGCGGCCGAGGTCGCCCTCGACGACGGCGACCGTTCCCCCGCCTTGCCGGATCCCCTGCGCGAGCACCTCCGCCTCCTGAAGCGAGGCGTTGCAATGGATCGCCACGGCGAAACCCTGCTCGGCCAGGGCCTCGACGATGGCCCGCCCAATGCGTTTCCCGCCGCCGGTCACGAGGGCACCGCGCGGCCGGCTCGGTGATGGATTGGCTTGCATCGATCGTCCTCGGGCACATCCACCGGCCGGGCGCTCTCCCAGGCCTCGGGTCGGCAGGATAACGACGCCGGTGCGTTTCGCCCAGGCCGGCGCGCACCTATGACAACGCTTGGGCGGACCCGGCGAGCCGTCGCAACGATTGCAG
>CAXSEU010000152.1:6293-7136 GCA_964236485.1 uncultured Lichenihabitans sp.
CAGGGGCACGACGACGTCCAACCGAGCCAACCCATCGTCACGGTGACCGCGATGCAAGCGCCTTCCTCAAGCCCGCGATCGTTCGCTACTACGCGGCTCGCCATCGACCGGTTGCGGTTGGTCTATGCCGTGCTGGTCCTCGCGCAACTCCTGACCATCTCGCTTTACGAGATGGGGCGGTTGACGCGGGAAGTCGCGGTCACGGCCGGCCTCGCCACGTCACTGGTCGGACCTTTGCTGAGCTTCCTCGTCAGTATCCACATCATTCGTCATCGCCGGTCATCCAAGGCCCTCGACATCGCGAGCGTGGCCGTCAGCTACGCGGTCACCTGCACCTCCTTCGCGGTGATCTACCTCATCATCTCCGACTTCAACCCCGAGGCGTTCAATCAGCCGTCCGGTCGGCACGGCCCCGTGAGCCTCGCCGCAGCGATCTATTTCAGCGTGGTGACGATCACCACCACGGGGTACGGCGACATCTCGCCAGCGTCGGACCTGGCGCGTGCTGCGGCGTGTTGGGAGATCGTCACCGGGCTGCTCTACCAGGTGTTCATCTTCTCCCTCGCGGCATCGCTGATCTCGACGCCTGCGCCCCGGGGGGCGCATGAGCGGACGGACTGACCGAAACATGGCCGCCCTGCCGTCGCCGATCAGGTCATCTGCCACAAGCTTGGATTTGCGGCAGACGGGTTGAAGTGCGGCATGCCGGCGACCCTTCTCTCCATGGCTTGGCGATGACCCACTTCCCTCCCGCCCTGCGCGGCATCATATTAGACGGATGCCGAAGCTCGCCTCTCCCGCCGCCCCCGCGCGGATCGCGCGATCGGCCCGCATGCGCGCCGC
>CAXSEU010000152.1:7146-7901 GCA_964236485.1 uncultured Lichenihabitans sp.
GTCGACCCCCAAACCCAAGCGTTCGGCGCAGCCGAAATCCGGCAGACCGGAGCTCGTGCCGCTCGACGCGCACTTGGCGGCGCTGCTGAACCCGGCGCTGAACGAGAAGCGCGCCGACGGCGCGTCGGGCTTCGAGGAGGCGCCCCAGCAGGCCTTCGATCTCGGCGGCCAGCCGGTGGCGCTCCTGGATCGCGGCGGCGAAGCTCCAAGCCATCCGCGCGGCATCACCGGGTCGGCCGCCTCGGCGGACGTGCTCCAGGCGCTGCTCGACAGCGGAGACCCGCGCCTCAAGCAGCGCCCCTGGGTGCCGCACCGCCCGGCCCGGCCCGAGAAATCCGAAGGCGGCATCACCTTCAAACTCAGCTCCGAATACGAGCCCAAGGGCGACCAGCCGACCGCCATCGCGGAACTCGTCGATGGCGTGAGGAAGCAGGAGCGCGACCAGGTGCTGCTCGGCGTCACCGGCTCGGGCAAGACCTTCACCATGGCCAAGGTGATCGAGGCGGCGCAGCGCCCCGCACTGATCCTCGCGCCGAACAAGATTCTCGCTGCGCAGCTTTATGGGGAAATGAAATCGTTCTTTCCCGAGAATGCGGTCGAGTATTTCGTGTCCTATTACGATTACTATCAGCCCGAGGCTTATGTCGCGCGCTCGGACACGTATATCTAGAAGGAGAGCTCGACCAACGAAGCGATCGATCGGATGCGGCATTCGGCGACGCGGTCGCTGCTCGAACGCGACGACGTGATCATCG
>CAXSEU010000153.1:0-1226 GCA_964236485.1 uncultured Lichenihabitans sp.
CGCGGCGGCGAGCCTGATCAGCGGCGGCCCGGCCGAGGCCGCCGGATAATTGGCGTCGACCACCGCGATCGTGTCGCCGTGGCCCATGGCCCGCAACACCCGAAGCAGTTCGGGACACAGCAACGGATCGATGCCCTTCAGCATGAAACCCCTCCCGGTTCGTTTCTCGTCGGCGGGACCCCTGCGGCCCACGCCCTCGCCCGGGAAAGATCATCGACCGCGTGTCGTGGAATGTCGAATCGCTCGGCGTCACAGCGCCTTGGCGAGCCCCGACCGCGCGGGCCCTCGGGGGCGCCATAGCCCGCCGCCGCGTAGAACATCGCCGCCGTCCTCGTGGATTCGACCGTCAGGCGCGCCAGGCCGAGATCCCGGGCGCGTTCCTCGAGGCCAAGGAGGAGCGCTCGGCTGACGCCCGAGAAGCGATGCTCCGGCGCGACATGGTTCAGCGTGATCTCGCCCGCTCCCGTCAGGGCACCGACACCGACCATCCGGCCGCCGCGCTCCGCCACGAAGACGTGACTTTGGGCGATCCAGACGCGGACATTGTCCGGGGTCTTATCGGCGAGCCACACCGCAAGCTGGCCGCGATCATCCCCATGGTCAGGATGGCAGAGGTCCACGATGGAGCGGCGGACGAGGTCGCAGGCCGCGGCCGCCTCGTCGTGCCGCGCCTCGCGGATCGTGAGGTCGGGATCTTGGCGCATGAACCCGGATGCACCCATGGGCTCGGTCCGGGATTCAGATCCTGGTCCGCGTGGCCTCTTTCTGGAGCGCGATCAGGCGCTCGATTCCCCCGCGGGCAAGGCCCAGCATCGCCGACAATTGCTCTTGCGTGAAGGGGGCGTTCTCGGCCGTCGCCTGCACCTCGACGAGCCCGCCGGAGCCGGTGAGGACGAAATTGGCATCCGTTTCCGCGGCCGAATCCTCGGCATAGTCGAGGTCGAGCACGCTCTCGCCTTTGACGATGCCGCAGGAGACGGCCGCCACATGGTCGCGAAGCGGCATGTCCTTGACCATGGAGCGATGGCGCATCCAGGCCAAGCAATCGTGCAGCGCCACCCAGGCACCCGTGATGGCGGCGGTGCGCGTGCCCCCATCCGCCTGGATCACGTCGCAGTCCACCGTGACCTGGCGCTCGCCCATCAGCGGCAGGTTGACGACGGACCGCAGGCTCCGTCCGATGAGGCGCTGGATCTCCTGGGTGCGACCGGAGGGACGGCCCGACG
>CAXSEU010000153.1:1236-3543 GCA_964236485.1 uncultured Lichenihabitans sp.
TGGACGTCGATTCCCGCCTGGTCCAAATCGAGGTCGCCCGCGGCAGCATGGCATATTCGGCCGTGACCCACCCCCGCCCCTGCCCTCGCAGCCACGGCGGCGGCTTGTCCTCGAGCGAGGCGGTGCACAGCACGTGCGTGCTGCCGAACTTGACGAGACACGAGCCCTCGGCATAGCGCGCCACGTTGCGTTCGAGGGATACGGGGCGCAACTCGTCGGCGGCGCGCTGCGATGGACGCATGGCTTGTCACTCCTGGGGCGCCGCGCTTCTAGGCCCATAAGGGCAGAGCCGCAAGTTATCCCCAATGCGCGGGACGGCTGTAGCCGCTAGGGAGCTTGGTCAGGCTGTCGCCCATCGCTCTATTGAGCTGCCATTGGTCAAGGTGTGCGCCCGTCAGGTTCGCCCCGCGCAGATCGGTCTTCTCATCGAAGACGGCCCGGAGCAGAACGGCGTCCACCAGCGTTGCGGAACGCAGCGAGGCATTCTTGAGATCGGCACCGATCAAGGTGCACCTCGTCAGGTCGGCATAAGCGAGATTGGCGTTCGACGCGTCCACGTCGTCGAGCCGAGTGCCGACAAGATAGGCGCCTTGGAACTCCGCGCCCGCCAGCCAGGCGTCGCACAAGTCCGTTTCTTGAAGATCGACCGGCGCGTCGCCTTGCCTCTCATAGAGTTGCACCCCGGTACCCCGTCGTCGCGCCAGGACGTTCAGGGCCATTTGCACGTCTTGAGCCGGTTTTGCCCGGCGTGGTGCGTTGGGGTTCCGCGCGGCCTGCTCGCGCACGAAGACCGTCAGCACATCCATGATTTGCCAATAGTCGTCGTCCGGGGATGCGGTCCGCAGGAGACGACCCAGACCGACGACTCCGCCGGCCCGGGTAACCGCGCTTTCCTTGTGCCCGAGATGCTCGATGGCCTTGTTGTAGCTATCCGTCACGCGTCCCCGCGCGGCAAGTTGGAAGCTGCGCCAGGTGAAGTATATAGTCATGGATCCGACTAACGCGATCAGTAACTTCGCCATGGTATCGCGCGTGTTTGTTACATATGCCAAGTCGACAGAATTATTTCTAGACTCTCCTTCCCCGACGCATAAAGTATGCTGACACTTGGACCCATCGTTGCGGTCCAGATGGAGGAGTGATGAAGGCGCTAAGATCACAACCGCCCCCATGAGGGAGGCGAGCGCGGCGCCAGTCCAACAGTAGCTTCGCCGCGCCACGGTAAGAATCCCTCCACAACCAGTGCGAGTGTCTGTCAGATTTTCTTAACTTTCAAGTTTGATTGCGCTTTGTCGCGGGGAGGTGCGCCAAGCCTTATGCGCGCCGCGCTCGACATATTGCCGATATGCGAACGGCGCTTTAACATCGACCCGCGTGCCGAGGATCGCCTCATGGGAAAACCATCGCTCTATCCGGTCAAGAAGGTGATCGGCTTCGATGCGGACCTGCTGAAGGCCGTGGATGCGTGGCGGGGCGGGCGCACGCCCATCCCGAACGCGTCGGACGCAATCCGCCAGATCCTTTCGAAACACCTGCGGCAGAAGGGCTACCTGCCCAAGGCCAAGACCAAAGCCGGCGACGGCGGCCCAGCCGGGTAGGTTTCGATCGGCGCGCGAGGCTGGTCTTTGCTGTCGTTTTGACCTATGGGGAGCCGCGGGATGGCCCGGTCGACCGGAGCCGCGACCGGAAACCGACGCGCTCCAGGCCCGCCGAAGGTGTCATGACAACAGCAGCCGACGTCGCCTCCGGCAAAGGCCACGGCGACGAGAATTTCCCCGTCGCCTCGCACCTGATCGCCCCCCGGCATCGTCCGGCCATCATGGCCTTCTACGATTTCGTCCGGGCGGCTGACGACGTGGCCGACCACGCGGCGCTGAGCGCAACCGAAAAGCTGAATCACCTCGACAGGCTCGAGGCGAGCCTTCTCGGCCGCGCGGCGTCCGAACCCGTGGCCGCCCCGTTGCGCGCCGTGCTGGCGGAGCGGCGGCTCTCGCCGCGCCACGCGCTCGACCTCTTGTCGGCCTTCCGGCTCGACGTAACCAAGAACCGCACGGCCGATTGGGCCGACCTCATCCACTATTGCAGCCTCTCGGCCATGCCGGTCGGCCGCTACGTGCTCGACGTGCATGGCGAGAGCGAAGCCACCTGGCCGGCGTCCGATGCCGTCTGCGCGGCCCTGCAGGTGATCAATCACCTGCAGGACTGCGGCAAGGATTTCCGCGATCTCGACCGCGTTTACGTGCCGGCCGACGGCCTCGCGGCCCATGGGCTCTCGGCGAAGGACCTGGGGGAGCCGCAGGCTTCTCC
>CAXSEU010000153.1:3553-7860 GCA_964236485.1 uncultured Lichenihabitans sp.
TCTCCGGCCTTGCGCGATCTGCTGGGTGACCTCGCACGGCGCACGGGCGGCCTTCTCGACGAGGGATCGGCGCTGCCGCGCCAGGTGAAGGATTTTCGGCTGGGGCTCGAGACCGCCGTCATCATCGGCCTCGCCCGGCATCTCGTCGGGATTCTCGAGCGTCACGATCCGCTGAGCCAGAAGGTGCATCACGACAGGCTGGCGTTCCTCGGCATCGCGACGCGCAGCGCCGCGGGCGCGGCCATTCGCCGGCTATTGCGTCCGGCGCACGCGGCACGCCGGCACGCCGCCGCCTCGGGAACCAAGCGCGCGTGAGCGCCACGACGGAAGGCAGCGCGGCGCCGAGCCCCGCCGGGCCGGCCGCGGGATCCTCGTTCTACGCGGGGATGCGAATCCTGCCACGGCGGCAGCGCGAGGCCATGTACGCGGTCTATGCCTTCTGCCGAGCGGTCGACGACGTGGCTGACGAGGGCGGCCCGCGACCCGAGCGGCGGGCCGCCCTCGACCGGTGGCGCGGCGACATCGAGGCGCTCTATCAAGGTTGGACCAAGGCCGTAACGGCCCCGCTTCAGGGGCCGGTACGCGATTTCGGTCTTGCCAAGGAGGATTTTCTGGCCGTCATCGACGGCATGGCGATGGACGCCGTCGAGGACATCCGCGCGCCCGACGCCGCGACGCTCGACCTTTATTGCGACCGGGTCGCGAGCGCGGTCGGCCGCCTGTCGGTGAGGATTTTCGGCGTCAGCCCCGCCGCTGGCCGCGAACTCGCGTACCACCTCGGCCGGGCGCTGCAGAAAACCAACATCCTGCGCGACATCGACGAGGACGCCGCGATGGGGCGGCTCTACCTTCCGCGCGAAGCCTTGACGGCGGCCGGGATCATGACGGCCGACCCCCGGGAGGTGACGCGGCACGCGAATCTCGGCGCCGCCTGCGCGCCGCTGGTCGCCGAGGCGCGCGAGCACTTCGGGGCCGCGCAGCGGATCATGGCCTCGGAGCCCCGCAAAACGACACGCGCGCCGCGCCTGATGGCGGCGGTTTACCGGCAGGTGCTGGAGGACATGGCCGCCCGGGGGTTCGTCCCGCCCCGTGAAAAGGTGCGTGTGCCGAAGTACCGGCTGTTGCTGGCGCTGCTGCGGCACGGCCTGTTCTGATGACCGGCACGGTTCATGTGATCGGCGCCGGGCTGGCGGGGCTCGCTGCCGCCTTGGCGCTCGACCCCGGCCGCCACCGCGTCGTCCTGCACGAGGCGGCACGTCACGCCGGCGGCCGCTGCCGCTCCTACTTCGACGCGGCCCTGGGCCAGGTGATCGACAACGGCAATCACCTGGTCCTGTCGGGTAACACCGCGGTGGCCGACCACCTTCGCACCATCGGCGCGGTGGACAAGCTTCAGGGACCCAGCGAGGCGGCCTTCGACTTCGCCGACCTCGAAACGGGCCAGCGCTGGACGCTGCGGCCCAACGCCGGCCCCCTGCCCTGGTGGATCTTCTCGCCCCGTCGACGCGTGCCGGATACCGGATGGCCCGATTACCTCGGCCTCGCCAAGCTGATGCGCGCCCGCCCCCGGCAGACCGTCGCCGACGTGATGACCTGCGAGGGCACGCTCTACGACCGGCTCTGGCATCCGCTGCTCGTCGCGGCGCTGAACACCGACCCTCGCGCCTCGTCGGCCGCGCTGGCGGGGCGTATCGTGCGCGAGACGCTGGCCAAGGGCGGCGGCGCATGCCGCCCGCTCGTCGCGGTGGAAGGCCTCGGCGAAGCCTTCGTCGGACCGGCGCTGGCGACGCTGAAGGCCCGGGGCGTCGAGATCCTCTTCGATCACCGTCTGCGCACCCTCCAGTTCGACGGGAACCGTGTCGCCGGCCTCGATTTTGGGGAGGATCAAGCAACCCTCGGCGACGAGGACAGCGCCATCCTGGCCGTGACGGCCCCCATCGCCGCGACCCTGGTGCCGGACCTCGTCGTGCCGCAGACCTTTCGTTCCATCGTCAACGCCCACTTCCTGGCGCAGGCGCCGCCCGGGCAGCCGCTGCTGGTGGGCCTCGTCAACGCCACCTCCGAGTGGGTGTTCAACTTTCCGGGCCGGCTCTCCGTGACGGTCAGCGACGCGGTCCGTCTCCTCGACACCCCGCGCGAGGCCCTGGCGCCGCTGATCTGGCGCGAGGTGGCGGCCGTCACGGGCCTCGACCCCGCGGTGCTACCCCCGTGGCGCATCATCAAGGAGAAGCGTGCCACCTTCGCGGCCCTCCCCGAGGAGGATGCGCGCCGACCCGGCCCGGACACCCGCTGGGGTAATCTTAAGATCGCGGGCGACTGGACTCAGACCGGCCTTCCGGCCACCATCGAGGGAGCCTTGCGTTCCGGCCGCCTTGCGGCGGAGCGTGCCGTGCGCTGAATACCCTGCCGCCAGGAGGTGATCCATGCCAGACGCCGACGCCGCCCGCACGCCACGCTCCCCGGCGGTCATCGCCCTCCTGGCCAACGTCGACCGCCTGCTGAACGACAGCGAGACCCTGCTTGCGGCCGGCGGGACCGCGTCCGCGGCCAGTCTCGCAACCGTGGCGTTCGAGGAATGCGGCAAGCTCTACGCGCTGCGGTTCGATCTCGCCCCTGCGGACGCCGGTACCGACCTGCCGCGCTACCACCAGGCGGTGGCACTGATCGGCCTCGGCCTCGCGATCCTCCGCAAATACGCCATCGAGCAGGAAAGCTTCTATGCCGCCATCCTCCCCTCGGCCTGGGGGCCATCGACCGATGTCGGAGCCGACGACCTGGCGGAGCGTCTCAAGGATGTCGTCAAGACCACGCTCGAGCCCATCATGGCGGGTCAGAGCCCGGAGATGAACGTGGCGTTGCAGGGCGATGTGAGGGGTCTCGTGGAGATCGGGAAGCTGGTCAAGGCCGGCGCGGTCGGCCGGATCAGGACGTGGGGTCTCCAGGTCGGAACCCGCACGGTCGAGGGCGTGGGAGCGGAGGTGGCGTCCGACCCTGCCGCCGTGACACGCGACATGGCGGAGCGGTGGGCCTGGGCGGCGGACGGGCTTTTCCACCTGCTTCAGCAGGACGACGTCAAGCATCCCGGCGCCCGCGAGGTCGCGATCCTCATCGAAGCCCTGGGCCGGGACGATCCGGCCCAGCGGTTCGCGGCCTGATCCAGATAGCCTTGCCGGAGGGACGATGACGGTTCGCATCCGACGTGTCGAGACGGCCCATGGAGGCTGGCTCAAGGTACGGGTCGCGACCCTCGCGGGTGACGACGGCGTCGAATATGCCCGCGAGGTCGAGGACCATGGCAACGGCGTGACGGTGCTGCCCTACGACCCCGAGCGCAAGACCGCGCTCCTGGTGCGCATGCCCCGGGCGCCGGTGCTGTTCGGCGGGGAATGCGAGCATCTCCTCGAGGCGCCGGCCGGCCTGATGGAAGCCGGTGAAGACCCGGGCGAGGGCGCCCGCCGCGAGGCGATGGAGGAGGCCGGCGTCGCTCTCGACGCGCTGGAGCCCGCCGGCAAGCTGTGGACGATGCCTGGCGTGTCGACGGAGCGGATGGACCTGTTCCTGGCGCCATACCGCGCGGAGGATCGCACGCAGGCGGGCGGCGGCCTCGCCGACGAACACGAGAACATCGTCGTGGTCGAGATGCCGCTGGCGGAGCTCGCCGCCCTGGCGGACCGCAACGCCCTGCCGGACATGAAGACACTCGTCTTGCTGATGACGCTCCGGCTCCGTCATGCGGACCTGTTCGGCTGATCCCCACCGAAGCTTGCAGAAAGTTGGAAGCATGGACGCGACAAAACACCCGGCGCCCTCTCGGGAGCCGGGTGTTTTCAGGTCCGCCGCAGGTGACGGTAGGTCAACGAGGGCCGGCGGCCCATCCCGGCCTCGGTGCTTATGCACATGCAAAGGCGGGAGAGGGCGCGCCATTCACAGCTTTTACCGCATCTGCGAACGCTCCTCGAGCCGCCGCATGATGCCCCCGATCGCGGCATCGTATTGGTCGCGCGTTTCCCCGGCGGAGGTCGCCGAGCGGAGCGCGGCCGCGAGTTCGGCCACCGATGCGGCAAGGTCGCGGATCGCATCGGCGTGCGCCGTCAGGTCCGTGGCCATCCCCGGCGGCTCGTCATCCGGCGAGACGTGATCGCCGCGGATCAGCCCCGCGTAAGCGGCGAGCAGTGCCGCGCAGAGCGAACCGAACGCGATGGCATCAGGGATCGTCAGTCCGAGCATCGTGTGCCGCCCTGTAGATCGAATGAAGTTCGGTCAACGCGACGACGACCGATACCCCGATGCCGCCGGCCGCGAGCATG
>CAXSEU010000154.1:0-7854 GCA_964236485.1 uncultured Lichenihabitans sp.
CCGACCACCACGGCCGCGATGGCGTCGAGTTCATAACCCTGGCCGGCGATCGGCGTGCCGATGCTGAGCTGGGAAGCGTAGACGAGGCCGGCGAGCCCCGACATCAGGCCCGAGATCACATAGACGATCGTCTTGTAGAGCCGCACCGGAACCCCGGACAGACGCGCGGCTTCCTCGTTCGATCCGATCGCATAGACCGAGCGTCCGAACGGCGTCAGCCCCAGGATGAAGCCGCTGACGATCAGGGCGGCGAGCAGGATCAGGGCCGGGATGGGAATGCCGAGCAGATAGCCGTTGCCCAGGGCGTAGAAGTCCTCGCTGATGATCGGAACCGGTGTGCCGCCGGTCTTGATGAAGGCGAGGCCGCGCACGAAGGACAGCATGCCGAGCGTCATGATGAAGGCCGGCAGGCCCGCGTAGGCGATGCCGATGCCGTTGACGAGGCCGGCCAGGGCCGCCGCGCCGAGGCCGAGCGGGATCGCGACGGCCATGCCGCGGCTGTCCATGGCGCCCGCGAAGAGCACCACGGCAATGCCGAGGATCGAGCCGACCGACAGGTCGATCCCACGCGTCAGGATGACGAAAGTCATGCCGGTGGCCAGGATGCCGACGATCGAGACCTGCCGCAGCACGTTGAGCAGGTTCGGCACGGAGAGGAAGCGTGGCGACAGGAACGAGGCCGCGATGACGAGCAGCACCAGGGCGGCCAGGACGCCCACGCGCTGCCATCCTCGGGTCAGCGCCGCAAGGTGGCGGCGCGGGCCCGGCGCCGTGATCGCGTCAGGCGGCAAGGGCGGCCGCTTTCATGATGGTGTGTTCGGTGGCCTCGGCCCGGGTGAGCGTGGCAGCCACACGGCCGCGCCGCAGGACAACGACCCGATCGGCGAGGCGCAGGACCTCCTCCATCTCGGACGAGATCAGGAGCACCGCCATGCCCCGCCCGACAAGCCGTTCGATCAAGGCGTAAATCTCCTGCTTGGCCCCGATGTCGACGCCCCGGGTCGGCACCTCCAGGATCAGGATTCGAGGGCCGACCGTCAGCGCCCTGCCGATCAGCACCTTCTGCTGGTTGCCGCCGCTCAGCGTGCGGATCTCGACGCTCGGCCCGGCGAGGCGGACATCGAGGCTCCTGATCAGCCCCCGGACGTAGCCGGCTTCCGCGCCGAGGCGGAGGATGCCGGCCGTCGCGAAGCGGCGCAGGTTCGCGATCGTCGCATTCTCGCGCACGGAGCGGTTCGGAAGAAGTCCTTGCGTCTTGCGATCCTCGGTGACGTAGGCGATGCCGAGGCGCGCCGCCTGGTTGGGATCGCGGATCGTCACGGGCGTGCCGAACAGCGTCACCTGTCCGGCGCTCGGTCGGCTGAGACCGACGATCGCGCGCGCGACCTCGGTGCGACCTGCGCCGACGAGGCCCGCCAGCCCGACGATCTCGCCTTCGCCCACCGCCAAGCCGACATCCGTGAACTCGCCCGGCACGGACAGGCCTTGGATCGCCAGCGCGGGGCGCCGGGCGGTGCGGACATGCGGCGAATGGGCCGGGAAATCGCGGCCGATCATGCGGCCGACGAGCCAGTCCTGATCGATGTCGCCGACCGTCGCGCTGCCTGTCACGCGTCCGTCGCGCAGAACGGTGACCCGATCCGCGATACGGAAGATCTCCTCGAGGTGATGCGAGATGAAGACGATGCCGAGCCCCTGGCCGCGCAGGCGTTCGACCGTGCCGAACAGCGTGGCGACGCGCTGTTCGTCGAGAACGGCTGTGGGTTCGTCCAGCACCAGCACGCGGGCCTCGACCGACATCGCCTTGGCGATCTCCACCATCTGCTGCTGCGCGATGCTCAGCGTTCCAATCGGCCGAGCGGGGTCGATGGCGATCGCGAGCTGATCGAACAGGTTTTGGGCCTGTCGGCGGATGGCGCCCCGATCGACGGTGCCGAGCGCCGTGCGGGGGAACCGGCCGAGGAAGATGTTCTCTTGGGCCGAGAGGTCGGGCGCGAGCGAGAGTTCCTGGTGGATCACCACGATGCCGGCCGCAAACGCATCGCGCGGCGAGCGGAGGCGCCGAGGAACGCCGTCGACGATCACCTCACCCGTGTCGGGCTGATGGACACCGCCCAGGATCTTGATCAGCGTGGACTTGCCGGCCCCATTCTCCCCGACGACGGCATGGACCTCGCCGACGCGAACCTCCAGATCGACGTCCGCCAGCACCCTGTTGCCCACGAAGGATTTCCCGACGCCTCGGGCGTGGAGACGCACCTCGGTTCGGCGCCCCTCGGCGGTGGCGGTCACGGGCCCCGATTACTTCTTGCAGGGGTCCGGCGTCGGCTCGAAGTCGCCCCAGCCGCGGCCGATCCACTGGTCGGCATTGTCGGCCACGACGGTCGGGCTGTCGGGCAGCACCAGCTGGTAGCCGGGGAACTTGTAGGTGGCCTCGCCCGGGATCGGCTTCTTCATCAGCGTGTAGAGCGCCGCACGCAGGCCGATGTCGGCGATGAAGGGCGTGTAATTGCCATCGGCCTGGAATCCGCCCCCCTTGACGGCCTTGAATCCGGCGTTGGAGCCGTCGAACGTATATTGCTTGATGCCATCCTTGCAGCGATTGGCCCGCGCCACGGCGAGCTGCGCGCCCCAGGACGATTCCTCGGCATGCGAGAACACGGCGTCGATCTTGGGATAGGCGGTGAGGAAGTCCTCCATGATCGGCACGGCCGGATCGCGGATCCACTGCCCGTCGCCGGTCGCCAGGACCTTGATGTCGGGGTATTTGGCGAGGACGTTCTTCATGCCCTGGTCGCGGTCGACCGCGGGAGACGACCCCTTGAGGCCCGTGATCACGACGATGTTGCCCTTGCCGCCAAGGTCCTTTGCCATCTTCTCGGCCACGCCCTCGCCCATGGTGACGTTGCTCTGGCCGATGAACAGGGTCTTGTCGGTCGGCACGTCGCGATCCATCACGATCAACGGGATGTTGGCCGCCATCACGGCGCGCGCCGCCGGTACCAGCGCCGCGGATTCGACCGGGCTCAGCAGCACCGCATCGACGCCCCGCGCCAGGAGATCGCGTACGTCGTTGCTCTGCTTTGCCACGTCGACATTGCCGTCGAGCACGATGAGCTTGATGTCGGGGTGGCGGCACGCCTCGGCCTGGAGGGCGGCCAGCATGGCGACGCGCCAGGGATGATTGAAGGCCGTTTGCGAGAAGCCGATCGTCAGGTCGCCCGTCTTGCCCGGAATGCTGACCGGGCCTTCGGGAAGCGGCAGGACGTCCGTGAAGGGAAGGGATTTGTAGAAGGACAGAAGCTCCGTGCAGGTCTTCTGGGTCACGGGTTGCTTGTCCTCGGCCCAGGCGGGCGCCGCGGCGGCGAGCGCCGCCGCGGCCACAGCGAAACCAAACCGCTTCAACATGGTTCAACCCTTCCTGTCGACGATCCACTTGCCAGAATGTGACGCTATTCACAATTTCTCGACTGTCAAGCTGCGTCCTGCGGTGCGTTCTGCTAAAGTGGCAGGCGAACGCACATCTGTGTACTTCGTGAACACTGAGACTGAATGTTTGGGCGGCCGAAGTGAAAGTAGTCACAAAAAAAGGCGAAGCCCTGCTTCCGGAAAGGAGATCGGCGTGGGCGGCAAGGCTGATGGGCGCGTGACGCGCCTGCTGAACCGGGTGCAGGGCGGCGGCCTGATCGCCCTGAGCGAGGCCGCGAGCCTGTTCGACGTGTCGGAAATGACCGTGCGGCGCGACATCGCGGGCAGCAACGGGCGTCTGGCGGTCCTGGGTGGCCATGTCATCGCCGTCACAGAATCCGAGGCGCCCTACACGCTCGACAGCGAGCAGGATAGTCATCTCGATGCCAAGATCGCGGCCTGCGGCCATGCCCTGCCGCTCATCGAGCGGGACGACACGATCTTCATCGACAGCGGGACCACGACCTGCCACATCGCGAGCCGCCTTCCGGCCGATCTCAACCTGACGGTCGTCTGCTTCTCGATGAACGTCGCGGCGGTCCTTGCCCGGACGCCGAGGATCCGCTGGATGCTGACCGGCGGCCATTACCAGAGCAGTACGGCTTCGTTCTCCGGACCTCATGGCCCGGCCATGCTGAAGGATGTCCGCGTCAACAAGGCCTTCGTCTCGGCCGGCGGGGTTCATCCGAGACTCGGCGTGAGCTGCGCGAACTTCTCCGAAGTCGGCATGAAGCGGGCCGTCATCGAAAATGCCGCCGAAGTCTACCTCGTGATCGACACGAGCAAGCTCGACAAGGTCAAGGCCGCCTATTTCGCCGATTGTTCGGAATTCACGGCCATCCTGTCGGAGCGGGGCCGAATGGCAGTCGAAACGTAAGACCCATGAGAGCTGTCGACCGTTTGGTCGGTCGCTCGGTAATGCATGTCCGTGCCGGTCCGTGCCGGAACATTCGGTCCCGACACGCTCGACAACTCCTTCGGCCCCGAAGTGCGCTTCATGAAGGCGCCTTCCGACGGCCAGGGCAACCTTTCCCCGGCGGTCAGGAAAGCGCCACGCTCCGGTCGACGATCCTCGCCGTTCTGAGCGAGCGTATGTCAGCAACAGCATGCCATACGCTAGATCGAGACTTGCGCGCCGAGCTCCACCACCCGGTCGGACGGGATCGAGAAGAAGTCCGTCGCGGTGGCGGCCTGTTTCGACAACGCGATGAAGAGATGGTCCTGCCATTTCGGCATGAACGAGTTGGACGCCTGCTTCAGCGTCCGACGCCCGAGGAAGAACGATGTCGTCATGATGTCGAACTTGAGCCCCGCCTTGCGCAGACTCGCCAGCGCGGCTGGAATCCGGGGGATCTCCATATAGCCGTAGTAGAGCTTGATCGACGTGAAGTCCTCAGAGACCTTGTCGATCTCGAAGCGCTTGCCGGGGCTGACGCGCGGCATGTCGAGCGTCTTCACCGTGAGGACGACGATCCGATCGTGCAGGACCTTGTTGTGCTTGAGGTTGTGCATCAGCGAGGACGGGGCCACCTCAGGGTCGCTGGTCAGGAAGATGGCGGTGCCGGGCACCCGCACCGGCTTGCTCTTCTGGAGCATGCCGATGAGGCCGCGCATCGAGATCGAGTCCCGGTGCATCTTGTTGGCCAAGAGGCCGGTGCCGCGGACCCAGGTCCACATCAGCAGCATGGAGAAGCCGGCGAGCACCAGGGGCACCCAGCCGCCGTCGACCACCTTGGCGAGGTTCGCGGTCAGGAAGGCGAGGTCGATCACCAGGAAGAAACCGATGAAGGGAACGGCCCAGAGGAGTGGCCATTGCCACAGCCGCGTGACGACGAAGAACGAGAGTGCCGTCGTCACCACCATGGTTCCCGTCACCGCGATGCCGTAGGCGCTGGCGAGCGAGTCCGAGGATTTGAACAGGAACACCAGCAGGAGGACGCCGATCAGCATCAGGCGATTGGCGCGCGGCACGAAGATTTGGCCTTCGGTGGTCTCCGACGTGTGCTGGATCTCCATGCGCGGCAGGAGGCCGAGCTGGATCGCCTGGCGGATGATCGAGAAGGCACCGGTGATCACCGCCTGGCTGGCGATGACGGTCGCCACCGTGGAGAGGATCACGAACGGGATCAGGGCCCAGGCCGGCACCATCAGGAAGAACGGGTCCTTGATGGCGGCGGGATCGTGCAGGACCAGCGCGCCCTGGCCGAGGTAGTTGAGCAGCAGCGCCGGTAGCACGAACAGCGTCCAGGCGGTCTGGATGGGTTTTCGGCCGAAATGGCCCATGTCGGCATAGAGCGCCTCGGCGCCCGTCACGGCCAGGAACACGAGTCCCAGGGTGACGAAACCGGCGGTGCCGTTGCCGAACAGGAAGAACAACCCGTTCAGCGGGTTGAAGGCGGTCAAGATGAACGGCGCGTCGGCGATGTGGATCAGCCCGAGGAGGCCGATGATGAAGAAGAAAACCACCATGATGGGGCCGAAGAAGGTCGCGACCCGCGCGGTGCCGGAGCGCTGGACCGAGAAGAGCGTGATCAGGATGACGACGGTGATCGGGATGACGTAGGGCTTCAGCGCAGCCTCGGCGATGCCGAGCCCCTCCACGGCGGAAAGAACCGATATGGCCGGGGTGATGATGGCGTCGCCCGAGAACAGCGCCGCGCCCGCGACCCCGAGGATGAACACGGGTCCCGCCCTCCGGCCGATGGCATGCTGCGCCAGGGCCATGAGCGACAGGGTTCCCCCCTCGCCCTTGTTGTCGGCCCGCATCAGGAAAAGCACGTACTTGACCGTGACCGTGAAGAACAGCGCGTAGATCAGCAGCGAAATGATGCCGATCACCTCCTGCTGCGTCACGCCGGCCGCGCTGGCGTGCTGCAGCGCCGTTTTGAGCGCGTAGAGCGGGCTCGTGCCGATGTCGCCGAAGACAACGCCCACCGAGCCGAGCGTCAGCCCGAAAAACCCGGTTCCGCCGTGGCGGGCCGGTGCCGCGCCATCGGTGGAAGGTGGATGAGCATTCTGAGGCACCGGTACCGCCCGATCGCGATGCAGCGGGGCGGCGGGAGCACCACCCACGGGTTCTTGCGACATCATTGTGCCTTCGGGGGCGAAGCTCTACACGCTTCGGCCTCACGTGCCGAGCGCCTTGCAGATACTCCTTTCCGTCTCCGCGGAGAAGAGGGGGGTCGGCATGCCGCATGGCGGGGCAGGATTGCGGCGCCGCCTGCCGGCGCAACCAACCTTGGACCGGTGATCGCCTGATGGCTCCTCTGCCACCCCTGCCGATCGACGTCGTGCTGGCGCCGCTGCGCTCCTCCCTCGGCCAGGGGAGCACGGCGGTGCTCGTGGCGCCGCCCGGGGCGGGCAAGACGACGCGTGTGCCGCTCGCCCTGCGCGACGAAGCGTGGACCCGAGGGGGCAAGCTCATCCTGCTCGAGCCTCGCCGGCTTGCTGCCCGGGCTGCCGCGGAACGCATGGCTTCCATGCTCGGCGAGCCTGTGGGCGAGACGATCGGCCTGCGGGCCCGGTTCGACACGGCGGTCTCCGGCCGCACGCGCATCGAGGTCGTGACCGAGGGCGTCTTCACCCGCATGGTGCTGGACGACCCTGGCCTCGATGGCGTCGCCGGCGTGATCTTCGACGAGTTCCACGAGCGCTCGCTCGATGCCGACCTCGGCCTCGCCCTGGCGCTCGATGCCGCCGGGGCGCTGCGGCCGGACCTGCGCATCCTCGTCATGTCGGCGACCCTGGATGGCGGCCGGGTGGCCCAGCTCCTCGATGGCGCGCCCCTCATCCAATCCGAGGGCCGGGCCTTCCCGGTCGAGACCCGCTATCTCGGCCGCGACCCTGGCCGGAGGCTCGAGGACGCGGTGGCCGACGCCGTCATGATGGCGCTGCGCTCCGAACCCGGCTCGATCCTGGCCTTCCTGCCCGGCCAGGCCGAGATTCTGCGCACGCGGTCGCAGCTCGAAACACGCCTGCGCCCCGGCGAGGCCGAGGTGGCCCCGCTGTTCGGCGCGATGGATCGGGCCGCGCAGGAGCGCGCCATCGCGCCATCGAAGCCGGGCGTGAGGAAGATCGTCCTCGCGACGTCGATCGCCGAAAGCGCCCTGACCATCGAAGGGATCAGGATCGTGGTCGACGGCGGCCTGGCCCGCGTCCCGCGCTACGAGGCGGAGCTCGGCCTGACCCGCCTCGAGACCGTCCGGGCCTCTCGCGCCTCTGTGGACCAGCCGCGCGGGCGCGCGGGACGGACCACCCCCGGCCTCTGCTTCCGCCTGTGGGAGGAAGCCGCGACCGCCGGTCTGCCGCGGTTCGACCCGCCCGAGATCCTGGAGGCGGATCTGTCCGCGCTGACGCTCGACTGCGCCTTGTGGGGGCTCGCCGATC
>CAXSEU010000155.1:0-5515 GCA_964236485.1 uncultured Lichenihabitans sp.
CCTTTGGTGGCCGACCAACGCACCATGCGGAAGGTGTCGAACGCTTCTTCGTCCGAAAGCCGGGCAACCCGAGCGAGGCTCAGGCTCCTTGCGGCTTTGGAGAGAAGAAAGTGCTGCACGTGATGCCCAACGGTTTCCGTTGACATCACCGATAAGCGTTGAAATAGTTGGCGTCAACAGAAAACGTTGACGTCCAGCGAAATACCTCCTATCTGGATTGCATGACACCGGAGCAATGTCGGGCCGCGCGGGGCTGGCTGGATTGGGGGCAGCAAGAACTTGCCTCCGCCGCGAGCGTTTCGCTTTCGACGGTGCGAGACTATGAGAAGGGGCGTCGCGTTCCGATCGCGAATAATCTAACGGCAATGCGAGTTGCGCTAGAGAAGCGAGGGATCGGGTTCGTCGATGACGAGAGAACATTAGGGATCAACGCGCCGAAGGCTGGACCTGATTCGGCGTCTCTGGTAGGAGAAAAGGTGGACTAGGAGGGGGTCGGACCCTCAGACGGACGGATGGAAAGCCCCCGCGCCAGCACCGGCTCTAGCCCTAATTTGTGGCCGGGCGACGTATCGCCAAGCCGTTCTTGTGAGACTTCGTGGTGCCCACGCTAAGGCCGCTACCTCCCCCGAGGGAGCGGCCTTTCTCATTTAGCCCGTGCCGCGTCCGTGAGCGTGACAGCGGCAAGAGCGACTGTTGTGGTCATGTTCGCCTCCAACGACGATCATAGGCTAGACGCCGCGATGTTTTTAGTCAACCCGTCGATCAATAAAACTCAATAATCATTGCGGATTTATCGTTGACCTGATAAGCCTTTCTAACGTTTAGGAGGGCTAAATGACGGAGCCGAACGGAAGTCCCGGACAGCGCGATCGCAGTCCGGCCTATCCCAACATCGCACTGGACACCGCCTTCAATCGGCTTGTCGAGTTCGAAGAACACTTCAAGCGAAGCGGAGCTCGCCCTGAAAAAGTGGGTGAGGCATGGGGGATCAAAGCTAAGGCGTATGCCGACCGAGTCCTAGCTGCCTTGCGCTATTACGGACTGCTTGAGTCCCAAGGTACAGGTTCGGCCAAGTCTGTTGCTGTCTCAGAAGAAGGTCGAAGGTACCTTCGCGCTCAGCAAGCCGAAACGAAACGCGACGTCATCAAGGCGGCGGCTCTCCGCCCCAAACAGCTAGCAAAGTTTTGGAGCGAGTGGGGTCCAGATCGTCCGGCAGACCCCGCATGTCTTGACGATCTTGCCTTCAAACACGGGTTTAGCGAGAGCGGGGCACGTGAATTTCTAAAGGTTTATGACGCGACTATCGCCTTTGCAGGACTTTCCGAGTCTGATAAGATTCACTCCGAACCAGAGGGTGTGGACGAAGCAGGTCATGACGATGGCGCCGAAAGCGATCCGTCGCCTCAACCTGAAAAAAAAGACTCGCCCTCCCCCGATCAGAAGCGGAAGGGCATTCTCATGGAAGGCGAACGTGAACTCACCACAGGGCTCCTGTCCAAAGGTGCTAGCTTCCGTCTGATTGTCTCTGGCGAGGTTGGCGAGAAAGAGATCGCGCGGCTGATCAAGAAGCTTGAACTTGACAAAGAGATATTAGCTGAGAGGGATCGATTTGACGAGAATGGGGAAGAATTAGATTTGGAGTACATGGAATCTCGATCTAAAGGCAGCCCATAGTCCCTGACAGGACGCACCCCTCCACAAACGAAGAGGCCGCCCACTGAGGCGGCCTTCGTGCTACAAGGGCGGAAAGTTAGGGTCACGCATGGGCGACACTATCGACAACGTTCCTGGTGGCCGGCGGACGATGGGATTGGGTGAAATCGCCCGCGCTCGATCAAAACAGCCCAAGCCTCTCAGTTTAGCGGAGAGAGGACTCTGCTGGCTTGAAATCGACTTCAAAAGCGCTGTTGAAACAGGACTGAATCCTGGTGCGCTCGGCGATCCGATACATGGTTTTGAGCTGACCGTATCCTTCGAGGTGCGAGACTACATCCACACGCAAGCAACCCCCGACGAGAAGATGGCAATGGTTAGCAGGTCGGCGCTGGAAAGGCTTAATGGACGAGGTGCGGTCGTTCGCCGACTTGTGTCTGAGGGTAAGCTACGGTCAAGCCAAAGCCTGTTGCTGATAGTGGCCGATTTGGGCGCATAGCGCTCGTTGGTGAGTTTGCTACCTAAGACCGGTAAACTCGGGCAATTCGTCCAGGAACAGCACGCCGTTATGGGCCAGCGACACCTCACCCGGCCGTGCTCCCGCGCCGCCGCCGACGAGCGCCGGCATCGATGCCGAGTGATGTGTAGCCCGGAACGGGCGCCGGTCCGTCAAGGCGCCGCCCGCCAGCGCCCCGGCCACCGAATGGATCATCGAGATATCGAGGAGTTCGCGCGGCGTCATCGGCGGGAGGATGGAGGGCAGGCGCGCAGCGAGCATGGATTTGCCGGCTCCCGGCGGGCCATTGAGGAGAAGGTTGTGTCCTCCGGCCGCGGCGATTTCGAGCGCTCGCTTGGCGCTTTCCTGTCCCTTCACGTCGCGCAGGTCCGGCAGGAGACCAGCGGCGCTTCGGATCGCCGGCTCGGGCCGCCCGAGCACTTGGGTTCCCTTGAAATGGTTGGCGAGTTGCAGCAAGGACGCGGGCGCCAGCACGTCCATCTCGCTCGATGCCCAGGCGGCTTCAGGCCCCGAGGCGCGCGGACAGATCAAGCCCTGGCCGGCGGCGTTGGCCGCGACCGCCGCGGGCAGGACACCCGCCACGGCGGAAATGGTACCGTCGAAAACGAGTTCCCCGATCACGGTATAGCCGGCGAGGGCGTCGGACGGGATCGCCCCGATGGCGGCCATGACGCCGAGGGCGATCGGCAGGTCGTAATGGCTTCCTTCCTTCGGCAGATCAGCGGGAGCAAGATTGACCGTGATCCGCTTGGCCGGCAGGGCTAGCCCTGAAGCGTTCAATGCGGCGCGTACCCGCTCACGCGACTCCGCGACGGCTTTATCGCCAAGGCCCACGACATTGAAGACCACCGATCCATGGGTGATCTGGACCTGAACATCAACCGGACGAGCCTCGATCCCCTGGAATGCGACCGTGGCAACTCGCACGACCATCGCTTCCCCTCGATCCACGCCGGATCGAGGCTAACGGACGGGGTCTGGACTCGCAAGGGTTAAAGCCCGGTCGACCCGAAACGGTTCATGACCGCGATGGGCTATGCGGTGCCGGAGGCGGGAGGACCGCCGAACAAGGCTCAAAACAGACCAGTCGACATGCGACGAAGCCGCCGCACGCATGCGGCGGCTTCCTCGCGGCAACCTATCCCGGCGTGACGAGTTCCGTCGCGCCGGAGGATCACACCGCAATAAGGGGGATGCGCGGTCTAGTGATAGCCGCCATAGCTGTAGCCATAGCTGCCATAATTGTAGCCGCCATACCCATCGTTGCTATAGCTGTAGCCCGAGCTACCGTAATTGTAGGCACCATAGCCGTTGCCGCTATAGCTGTAACCATAGCTGCCGTAGTTATAGCCGCCGTAACCACCGTAGCCATAGCCGCCACCGTAGCTACCGCCGTAACCATAGCCATAGCCGCCGCCATAACCATAGCCATAGCCATAGCCGCCGCCATAACCATAGCCGTAGCCGCCGCCGTAACCATAGCCGTAGCCGCCGCCGTAACCATAGCCATAGCCACCGCCATAACCATAACCACCACCATAACCATAGCCATAACCATAGCCGCCGCCATAGCCATAGCTGCCGCCGTAACCGTAGCCATAGCCGTAACTGCCACCATAGCCGTAGCCGTAGCTACCGCCGTAGCCGTAATCGCCACCGTAACCATAGCCGTAGCTGCCACCGTAGCCGTAGCTGCCACCATAACCGTAATAAGAAGCCATTGTCTTTCCTTCACAAAGAGGCCAGTTGTCCGAGTCGATCAGCCCGGTTTAATCCATCCCTGCCATGCACCCGCCTGCTCACGCAATGGGCTTACGTCAGGAAAGTCGCCATACGGTTTGGAATCCCCTTATCGAACTCGTTTTTCTGGGCACGTGTGGCAGGAACGTCATTCTGGACCCGGCCGATGAACAAAGGCTGAGTGACAAGGTCGGATCCGTCACACCCACGACAAGGTAGGCAATCCGCCCGCTCGCCTTATCGACCATGACGTCGTGACGATGCCGATTGGCTCCCCCTCGCGCCCATAAACGGTGGTGCCGGCGACCTTGTCCGGTGCG
The DNA here is from genome assembly GCA_964236485.1 of uncultured Lichenihabitans sp. Lineage (GTDB taxonomy): Bacteria > Pseudomonadota > Alphaproteobacteria > Rhizobiales > Beijerinckiaceae > Lichenihabitans. The sequence continues at coordinate 4,231 of CAXSEU010000155.1, forward strand.
ATCCAGAAATCGGTCTCGTCGATCGCCAACGAGGCTTGGATCGAGACGTCGGTTCTCCCGGCGACCTCGGGCCGCGGTCTTGCAAGGGAAGATCCCGTTCTCGTCGGTTCATGTGAACCTCCCTCGGCTGCGAGGGAAACGGCGCGCGGGGCCTGGCGGTTCCCGGAGCTATCGTGCCGCGCCATGCGCGGCTTCGATGTCGAAGGCGGCGGCGAACAAAGCCTTGGTGTAATCCTCCTTCGGGGAGGAAAAGATCCGCTCCGCGGGGCCGGACTCGACCACCAGGCCCTGCCGCATCACGATCACTTCCGCCGCCAGGGCCCGGACCACCTTGAGGTCGTGGCTGATGAAGAGGTAGGACAGGCCGCGACGTTGCTGCAGATCCCGGAGAAGATCGACGATCTGGGCTTGGACGGACATGTCGAGGGCCGATGTCGGCTCGTCGAGCACAACGAATCGGGGCTCGAGCACGATGGCCCGGGCGATGGCGATCCGCTGGCGCTGACCGCCCGAAAATTCATGCGGGTAGCGGTCCATGGCGGCCGGATCAAGGCCGGTGTCGGCCAGCGCCCGCGCCACGATCTCGCGCCGCTCACCCCGTGGCAGCTTGCGCTGCACCGTGAGCCCCTCTTCGACGATGTCGGCCACCGACAGGCGCGGCGACAGCGATCCGTAGGGGTCCTGGAAGACCACCTGCATGTCGCGGCGGAGCGGTCGCATGGCCGCCGTGTCGAAGCGGTCGATCTGTCTCCCGAGATAGGTGACGCGTCCTCCGGAAGGAATGAGCCGGAGGATCGCCAGACCCAGGGTTGTCTTGCCCGACCCGGATTCGCCGACGACGCCGACCGTCTGGCCCTCGCGAATGGCGAGCGACACGCTGTCCACCGCTTTCACGTGGCCGACGGTGCGGCGCAGAAAGCCGCGCCTGATGGGAAACCAGACCCGCAAGTCGTCGACGGTGACGATCGGTGCCGCTTGCGGATCGAGCGGCGGCGGGGAGCCTTTGGGCTCGGCCGCGAGCAGCATCTTCGTATAGGCGTGCCGAGGGGTGGAAAAGATGGAGGCGACCGGCCCCGTTTCGACGATCCTGCCCCCCTGCATGACCGCCACATCGTCGGCAATGCGTCTGACGATGCCAAGGTCGTGCGTGATGAACAGCATGGCCATGCCGAGCTTGGCTTGCAGGTCCTTCAGCAACGCCAGGATCTGCGCCTGGACGGTCACGTCGAGGGCCGTCGTGGGCTCGTCGGCGATCAGCAATTCGGGGCGGTTGGCGAGCGCCATG
>CAXSEU010000155.1:5525-7832 GCA_964236485.1 uncultured Lichenihabitans sp.
GCCGACCTCGCGCATCAGGTCGACGACACGCGCCCGCGTCGCCGCGCTGCCTCGCATGCCATGCAGTTGAAGAATTTCGCCGACCTGCCGCTCGATCGTATGGAGGGGGTTCAGCGACGTCATTGGCTCCTGGAACACCATCGTAATGGCGGCGCCCCGGATGGCTCTCAGCTCGTGCTCCGGCGCCCCGAGAAGATCGTTGCCTTTGAACAGGATCGATCCGCTCGTCGCGGCGCCGGATGGCGCCATGAGGCCGGGGATCGACAGTGCCGTGACGGATTTCCCCGACCCAGACTCGCCCACGAGCGCCAGCGTGCGGCCACGATCGAGCGTGAACGAAACGCCGGCGACGGCTTGCGTGATCCGTCCGCCCTGACGGAAAGACACCGCGAGGTCACGGACGGCCAGGAGAGGGACGTGCTCCGATGTCATGGATCAGGCCTGCAGCAGAAAGCAAAGGGCATCGGGCAGGCTCGACCGGTCGGCATGACCCTCATCGAGGAGCTTTCCAACCCGGTGGTGCTCACGTAGCATCGCCCATCGTTCGCATCCTCTTCCGGCCGGCGGACCGTCTTATAGACGATCCATTTCGCCGGCGTCGAACATCTGAGATGCGAGGACGGAGTCACAAGGCCGGCCATGCGGAACGAGGTCCCGAACGCGCCCTTGATCCTCGACGACGATACGCTCGCCTTCGCCCGCAGGGTGTTTCACGATGTCAGGACCGGCAACGCCGCGGAGATAGAGCATTTCCTCGGCATGGGCTTGCCGGCAAACCTGTTGAACGACAAGGGCGACAGCTTGCTGATGCTCGCCAGTTACCACGGCCATCTCGACGTCGCCCGGCTCTTGATCGAGCACGGCGGCGATCCGGAACTGGTCAACGACAGGGGGCAAACCCCGCTTGCGGCGGCGGCGTTCAAGGGCGACATGCCGATGGTGGCCCTGCTCTTGGAGCGCGGCGCCGATGTCGATGGCTGCGGGCATGACGGCAAGACCGCCTTGATGGTCGCGGCCATGTTCAACCGGACCGAGATCGTCGACCTGCTGCTGAGCCATGGCGCCAACGCCGAGGCCCGGGACGCCAGCGGGATGACGGCGCAGACGGCCGCCCAGGTGATGAATGCGCCGGACACGGCGCAGCAACTGGCCCGCACGGCGCATGATTAGGTGCCGGGCGTAGCGCCGGCGCCCTTCGCGACATGCTTCGTTGCCCTGACGCGGTAATCGGGGCAGAGTGAATCGATAGATTCCGGGGTCGGCTCGGGGCGGAGCTCCAACGACCGATCCCCTTTGTTGCGCTGCAAGATTCGATGGATTCGCGAGATGGCCGACCTTATCCGTTACGACCTGCTCGTTCAGGAGGCGTTGCGCGGTGTCGTGCGGCAAGTCCTGACCGAGGTTGCCAAGAATGGCCTCCAGGGAGAACATCACTTCTTCATCACGTTCCAGACCGCGACCCCGGGTCTTCGGCTGTCTAACCGCATGCGGGAGCGTTACCCCGGCGAGATGACGATCATCCTGCAGCATCAATTCTGGGGATTGTCGGTGACCGAGACCGGTTTCGAGGTCGGACTTTCGTTTCACAATACGCCGGAGCGCCTGTTCGTGCCGTTCGGGGCGATCGTCATGTTCCAGGACCCCTCGGTCAACTTCGGCTTGAAGTTCGACGTTCGCGAAGCGGCACCCGACGCGCTCGTTTCACCGGAGCCATCGGAGGGCGAGGAGGGGCCGAAGCCCGTGCCTCCAAGCCGCAGCCTTGCGACCGTGCCGGCTACCAAGGTCCCGCCAACCCGCGCCGACCGGCCCTCGAAACTGGCCGAGGTCAAACCCGTCGACGGAAAACCCGCGGAGGCCAGGGCCAAGGCATCGCCGCCCAAGGCGAAGCCGATGCTGAGCAAAGTGTCCGATGCGGAGCCGGAGCCCGAAAACGACGACAAGGGGACGAAGGTCGTCTCCATCGACGCGTTCCGCAAGAAGCCCTGACGGTCGGCATTGGAGAGGGCAATGGCCGAGGTCGTCAACTTGAGGCGGTTCCGCAAGGCGCGATCGCGGGCGGACGCCGAAGCCATCGCGGTCCAGAATCGATCGACCTTCGGTCAGAAGCGGGAGGAGCGCGACAGGCTGGCCGTGGAGGCGCGGCGAGCCGCACGCCGCCTGGAGGGGCATCGACTGACAGCTGTGCGGAGCACGACTCCCGAGACCGGCGCCGCGGACGACTGACGTGACCCGGTCCACGACGGTGACGAAACGATCGCTGACCGTAGCCCGCCATCGTACCAGCATCTCGCTCGAAGACGCGTTCTG
>CAXSEU010000156.1:0-6403 GCA_964236485.1 uncultured Lichenihabitans sp.
GCGGGTGCGGACGTAGTTCTCGTGGATCAGCCCCTCGGTGACGATGACATGGGCGAAGGCATTGATCAGCGCGACGTTGGAGCCGGGTTTCAGCGGCAGATGATAGTCGGCCCGGACATGCGGCGACTTGACCAGGTCGATTCTGCGTGGGTCGGCTACGATCAGCCGCGCACCCTCCCGCAGCCGGCGCTTCATGCGGGAGGCGAAGACCGGGTGACCGTCCGTGGGGTTGGCGCCGATGACCAGGATGACGTCGGCCTCGGCGACCGAGGCGAAATCCTGCGTGCCGGCCGAGGTGCCCACCGTGACCTTGAGGCCGTAGCCGGTCGGCGAGTGGCAGACCCGCGCGCAGGTGTCGACGTTGTTGTTGCCGAAGGCCGCCCGGATGAGCTTCTGGACCAGGTAGCTCTCTTCGTTGGTGCAGCGCGACGACGTGATGCCGCCGACGGAGTCGCGCCCGTATGTCTCCTGGATGCGCTTGAACTCGGACGCCGCATGCCCGACCGCCTCGGCCCAGGTCACCTCGCGCCAGGGGTCGGTGATCTTCTCCCGGATCATGGGTTTGGTGATGCGATCCTTGTGTGTCGCGTAGCCATAGGCGAACCGGCCCTTGACGCAGGAATGGCCCGAATTCGCCTTGCCGTCCTTGTAGGGCATCATGCGGACCACCTTGTCGCCCTGCATCTCGGCCTTGAACGAGCAACCGACCCCGCAATAGGCGCAGGTCGTCACCGCCGAATGTTCGGGCTTGCCCATGGCGATGACGGACTTCTCGTTCAGCGTCGCGGTCGGGCAGGCCTGCACGCAGGCCCCGCAGGACACGCATTCCGAGCCGAAGAAATCCGTTCCGCCGGGCGAAACCTTCGAGGCGAAGCCGCGCCCGTCGATGGTCAGCGCGAAGGTGCCCTGCACCTCCTCGCAGGCGCGGACACAGCGATTGCAGACGATGCACTTCGACGACTCGAAGGTGAAGTAAGGGTTCGACGCATCGGTCGGTGCGTCGAGATGGTTTTCGCCCGCATAGCCGTAGCGGACCTCCCGAAGCCCGACCACCCCGGCCATGTCCTGCAATTCGCAGTCCCCATTGGCCGAACAGGTCAGGCAGGTCAGCGGATGATCGGAGATGTAGAGTTCCATCACGCCGCGCCGCAGCTTGGCGAGCCGCTGGGTCTGGGTATGGACCACCATGCCGGGCTCGGCGAGCGCGGTGCAGGAGGCGGGCGTGCCCCGGCGCCCGTCGATTTCGACGAGGCAAAGGCGGCACGAGCCGAAGGGCTCCAGAGAATCCGTGGCGCAAAGTTTCGGGATCTGCGTTCCCATCGTGGCGGCGGCCGCCATGACGGAGGTGCCGGCCGGCACCGACACCGACTGGCCGTCGATGGTGAGCGTCACCGACGTGGCGGAAATCCGGATCGGCGTGCCGGTGTCGAGTTCCTGGATCAGGGGCATGGGTCCAACCTCTATTCGGCCGCCGCCCGCCGGGGAGCGCGGGAAAAATCTTCCGGAAAATGTTGCAACGCGCTCAGCACCGGCACGGGCGTCAGGCCCCCCATGGCGCAGAGCGATCCATCGGTCATCACGGTACAAAGGTCCGTCAAGACCTCGATGTTCCGTTCGTGCTCGATGCCGGCCACGATACGATCCATCGTCTCGACGCCCCGCGTCGCGCCGATGCGGCAGGGCGTGCACTTGCCGCAGCTTTCCTTGGCGCAGAATTCGAAGGCGAACCGGGCCTGCGCGGCAAGATCGACCGTGTCGTCGAAGACCACGATGCCCCCATGACCCAAGAGCCCGCCGAGGGCCGCGAAGGCCTCGTAATCGAGCGGCGTGTCGAGCAGGCTTGCCGGGAAATAGGCCCCGAGCGGACCGCCAACCTGCACGGCGCGGATTGGCCGGCCAGAGCGCGTCCCGCCTCCGAAGTCCTCGACGACCTCGCGAAGCGTCAGGCCGAAGGCCGTCTCGACGAGGCCGCCGCGCCGGACGTTGCCGGCCAGCTGGAACGGCAGCGTGCCGCGCGAGCGCCCCATGCCGAAATCCGCGTAGGACTTGGCGTCGTTCGCCAGGATCCAGGGGACCGTCGCCAGCGAGAGCACGTTGTTGACCAGGGTCGGCTTGCCGAACAGGCCCTTGATGGCCGGCAGGGGAGGCTTGGCCCGCACCATGCCGCGCTTGCCTTCAAGGCTGTCGAGGAGCGACGTCTCCTCGCCGCAGATATAGGCGCCGGCCCCGAGCCGCGTCTCCAGCACGAAGGCCTTGCCGGTCCCGGCCACGGAGGCGCCGAGATAGCCGGCCGAAGTGGCGGCCGCGACCGCGCGGTTCATCGCCTTGAAGGCGTGAGGATATTCGGAACGGATGTAGATGAAGCCCTTGGTGGCCCCCACCGCAAGGCCGGCGATGGTCATCCCCTCGATAAGGCAGAAGGGGTCACCCTCCATCAGCACCCGGTCCGCGAAGGTGCCACTGTCGCCCTCGTCGGCGTTGCAGACGACGTACTTCTGGTCGGCCTCGGCCAGCAGCACCGTGGACCATTTGATCCCGGTCGGGAAGCCGGCGCCGCCCCGGCCGCGCAAGCCGGAGGCCTTGACCTCGTCGACGATGGCGGTGCCGTCCATCTCGAGTGCGCGCCGCAGTCCGGCGTAGCCGCCGTTTGCGACATAATCCTCGACGGAGGCGGGATCGACGATGCCACAGCGGGCGAAGGTGAGGCGCGTCTGGCGCTTCAGCCAGGGGATGTCTTCCGGGCGACCGAGGCGCAAGGGATGATCGCCGCCTTGGAGGAGGCCGGCTTCGACGAGCCCACCGACGTCCGGGGGCTTGACCGGACCATAGGCGACGCGCCCTTGCGGCGTCTCCACCTCCACCATGGGCTCGAGCCAGAACAGTCCGCGCGAGCCGGTGCGCACGAGGGCGATGTCGTGGCCGAGGGCCAGCACGGCCTTGGCCACGCGATCGGCGCCGAGCGCCACCGCCTGTGCGTCGCCCGGAACGAAAATCTTGGTCATGCGGAAAGCTCTGCCAGACGCGCGTCGAAGGTCTGCGCGTCCAGCGCAGAGACGGGCTCATCGTCGAGGAGCGCCGCCGGACCGCAGGCGCAAAGGCCGAGGCAGAAGACCGGTTCCAGCGTGACCTTGCCGTCGGCCGTGGTGCCGTGCCAATCGACTCCGAGGCGGCGCTTGACATGCTCGGCCAGGGCCACGGCCCCGACCGCCTGACAGGCTTCCGCCCGGCAGAGCTTCACGGTGTGCTCCCCGGCCGGCGCGCGGCGGAAATCGTGGTAGAAGGTCAGCACGCCGTAGATCTCGGCGCGCGACAGGTTCACGGCGTCGGCCACCAGGGGCACGGCCTCTTGCGGGACGTAGCCGAAGGCGCTCTGGAACGCATGCAGGATCGGCAGCGCGGCGCCATCGAGGTGAATATGCGCCGCCATGATTTCGGCGGCGCGGTCTTCGCTCCAGCGCTCGTGCGGCACGTCTCCACCCACATCCAATTGTTCCAAAGGGGATGAGGCGTATCCGAGCGCCACTCGTCAAGGCCGTTCTTCCCGGGCTACCGGGGAAGTCTCATCGACGCGGTAGCGCAGATGGTGTCCGGCGCCCGAACCTGAGGCTGGTCCTCCTGGCGAACGTCAATCCGGCACGGGAAAGCTCAGCCTCCGCAGCGCCCGCTCCGCTGCCTCCTGGTCCTGAGCATAGCTTCCGCCGGAGATGCCGATCCCGCCGACCAGCTTGCCACCATCCGTAAGGGGATAGCCGCCGCCGACCGCCATCAGGCGCGAGACCTTGGCCAGGGGGGCTACCTTGGAGTCCGCGACATAGGCGTTCCAAACATGGGTCGGGTAGCCGTAGGAGGCGGCCGTCCATGCCTTGTCGATGGCGACTTCGGCGGTGAGGAAGGGCGCTCCATCGGCGCGCTCGAACGCCCTCAGGGTGCCTGTCGCGTCGGCGACGGCAACCGCCGCCTCGAACCCGAGATCTCGGGCCGCTTCGAGGGCGGCCTCGATCAGCGCGGCGGCAGCTTCGCGGCTCACGGACGCGGTCGCGATCGTCTTGTTGAGGGGATCTGGGTTGGACATCGTAGGCTCTTGTGTTCGACGACGGTGATCGTTGCGTTCGATGGACGTCCTGTTAGGCCGGGGCGTCGGCCCGCCAGCCTTCGAGGACGATCTTGCCCCTGGCGCGGTGACTTTCGAGCAGGGCGTGGGCGCGCTTGAGGTTCGTGGCATCGATCGGGGCCAGGCGCTCGGTGGCCGTGGTCCGGATGCGGCCGGCGTCGACAAGGCGGGAGACCTCGTCGAGGAGATCGCCTTGGAGGGCCATGTCGGCCGTGGCGAACATCGGTCGGGTGAACATCAGCTCCAGGTGGACCGAAACCGACTTGCGCTTCAGGGCGCCGATGGCGAGCCTGTCCGGATCGTCGATGAAGGCAAGCCGGCCCTGCGGCGCGATCAACTCCGCGATCTCGGACAGATGCGCCTCGGTATGGGTAGTGGAGAGGACGAATGCCGGTGCGCCGAGGCGCAGCGCCGCCACCTGCGGGGCCAGAGGCTGGCTGTGGTCGATCACGTGGTGGGCACCCATGGTGCGTACCCATTCGGCCGTTTCGGGGCGCGAGACGGTGGCGATGACGGCGAGGTCCGTCAGCGTCCGCGCGAGTTGCACCGCAATCGAGCCGACGCCGCCCGCCCCACCCACGACGAGGAGGGCGGGGGCCGCGCCAAGCACCGGCCGGCGCACCTCCAGCCGGTGGAACAGGCTCTCCCAGGCGGTGATCGCGGTCAGCGGCAGGGCGGCGGCGTCGGCCCAGCCAAGGCTCGCCGGCTTCTTGCCCACGATCCGCTCGTCCACCAGATGGAGTTCACTGTTCGTGCCGGGGCGATCGATGGCGCCCGCGTAGAAGACGGGGTCGCCGGGGCTGAAGCGGCCGGCCTCCGGCCCGACTGCCCGGACCACGCCGGCGGCGTCCCAGCCGAGCACCTTCCACCCACCCGGGACCGGCACGGCGGAATTTCGCACCTTGGTGTCGACCGGGTTCACCGACACGGCCCGCACCTCGACGAGCAAGTCACGTCCCGCGGGCGCCGGATCGGGAAGCTCGATGTCGATCAAGGCGTCGGCGCGGTCGATCGCCCCTGGCTGTTGGTAGGCTACGGCATGCATGGAAGGCTCCGTGGTTGCTGCAGTGACAGGTAGGGGCTATCTACGGTCGTGAAAAGTACGCACAATTCATGCACATAGTATCGAAAAGGATACCATCATGGCGCGCTCCCCTCATGTCCGGCTCGACTGCAACCCGGGTTGCTCCGTCGAAGCGACGATCAGCCTGATCGACGGCAAATGGAAATGCGTGATGCTGTTCCACCTGCTGGACGGCACGCGGCGCTTCAACGAGTTGCGCCGGCGTGTGCCAGAGGCCACCCAGCGCATGGTCACCAACCAGCTTCGCGAACTGGAAGCCGACGGGCTGGTCGAGAGGCGCGTCTACGCCGAGGTACCGCCCAAGGTGGAGTACAGCCTATCGCCTTTGGGCCGGTCGCTGGAGCCGGTGCTCATGGCATTGAAGGCCTGGGGCGACGATCACATCGACCTGTTCGGCCCGGTTGCATCGCGGAATGCGGATGCCGCCTGACGAACTCGATCACGACTGACGCTCCACCGGATCCATCGAGGGAGTCGGAGCGCACCCGAACCGCTCAGCGACGCGGACCCGCCTGCGGGCGCCATCATGGCGCAGGAACGATGCGCACAGCTTCCGCTCCGATCTTTCAACGGGCGACCAAAAGCGCCAGAGGCTGTCAGCTCGTTTCGCAACCATGCCGGGCGCGGCGGGGGTATGCGGCACACCGGTCTGGGGGGAGCCGGCGCCACCCTGCGCAAACGCTGGTCGCCGCGACGACCCGCGCCGCCATGCCGGCGCAGGAGACCCCGCAGGTCGGCGGGGCACCGCCCGTCACACGTCGAGGGTGTTGTCGCGTTCCCATTGCGTGAAGTGGGAGGCGTAGCTCGACCATTCGGCGCGTTTGAGCTTGAGGTAGGCTGCCGAAAAGTCCTCGCCGAGTGCGGCCTTGAGGCTGGCATCACGGTCGAAGGCCCGCAGGGCGTCGAGGAGGTTCAAGGGCAGTTTCGGGGCGTCGGTCACGGTGTGCCCGAGCTGGTACATGTCGATGTCATGGCGCTTGCCGGGGTTGGCCTCTGTCCTCACGCCGTCGAGGCCGGCCGCGATCACCACGGCCTGCAGCAGGTAGGGATTGACGGCGCCGTCCGGCAGGCGAAGTTCGAACCGGCCCTTGCCGGGCACGCGCACCATGTGCGTGCGGTTGTTGCCCGTCCAGGTGACACTGTTCGGCGACCAGGTGGCGCCCGAGACCGTGCGGGGCGCGTTGATCCGCTTGTAGCTGTTGACGGTG
>CAXSEU010000156.1:6413-7776 GCA_964236485.1 uncultured Lichenihabitans sp.
CTTCGCCTTCGGCTCGGCCGGCGCCTTGTCCATCTCGTCCGCGTCGTCGTGGAACATGTTGGCGGAACCGGCCTCGTCCCAGACCGAGATGTGGATGTGGCAGCCCGAACCTGTCAAGGCAGGGAAGGGCTTGGGCATGAAGGTGGCCCTGAGCCCGTGTTTCTCGGCGACCGAGCGCACCATGAACTTGAAGAACGAATGGCGGTCGGCGGTGACCAGGGCATCGTCGAAGGCCCAATTCATCTCGAACTGGCCGTTCGCGTCCTCGTGGTCGTTCTGATAGGGCTCCCAGCCGAGCTCCAGCATGGCGTCGCAGATCTCGGCAATGATGTCGTAACGGCGCATCAGGGCCTGCTGGTCGTAGCAGGGTTTGACGGCCGTATCCTTCGTGTCGGAAATCGCCGAACCATCGGGATCGATCAGGAAGAACTCGGCCTCGACGCCGGTCTTGACCCGGAGCCCCGCCGCGGCAGCGTCAGCCACCATGCGCTTGAGCACCGTACGGGGCGCCTGGCCAACGTCCTTGCTCTCCATGGTGCAGTCGGCCGCCACCCAGGCCACATCCTTGCGCCAGGGCAACTGAATGACGGCTGCGGCGTCAGGCACCGCGAAGAGGTCCGGATGGGCCGGCGTCATGTCGAGCCAGGTGGCGAAGCCGGCGAAACCCGCGCCGTCCCGCTGCATGTCCGCGATCGCCGAGGCCGGGACCAGCTTGGCGCGCTGGGCACCGAAGAGGTCGGTGTAGGAGATCATGAAGTAGCGGATGCCCCGTTCCTTCGCGACGCTGGCCAAGTCCTGTGACAAAGGTCTGTCTCCCTTTCATGCGTGGATGGCAGGGCGGCCAGGCAGCCCGCGAGCCGTCGAAGCTTCAGAACCCGCCCTGTCCCGGATACCAATTGGTGCCGGCAAGCGGAACGCGGGCCATGGCTGCGGCTTCCAGCGTCGAGGCGCATAGGTCTTCGGGCTCGAGGTTGTGGACGTGGTTCTTGCCGCAGGCGCGGGCGATCGTCTGCGCTTCCAGCGTCATGACCTTGAGGTAGTTGGCGAGGCGCCGGCCCGCCAGCACGGGATCGAGGCGCTTCATCAGCTCCGGATCCTGGGTGGTGATGCCCGCCGGATCGCGCCCTTCGTGCCAGTCGTCGTAGGCCCCGGCCGTGGTGCCGAGCGCCTGGTACTCCGCCTCGTAGGCGGGGTCGTTGTCGCCAAGCGCCACCAGGGCGGCGGAGCCGATCGACACCGCGTCGGCGCCGAGCGCCAGCGCCTTGGCGACATCGGCGCCGTTGCGGATGCCTCCCGACACGATGAGCTGCACCACCCGGTGCATGCTGAGTTCCTGCAGCGCCTGGACGGCCGGCCGGATGCA
>CAXSEU010000157.1:0-5729 GCA_964236485.1 uncultured Lichenihabitans sp.
TCCTTGCGGGCGATCAACGCGTCGCCCCACCGGGCGGGCTCGGCCGCGATGCACCGGCCTCCCCCCTCTCCCCCGCCATGCTCCATCCAATCGAGCCCCGTCCCGCCGCTCGCCAGGGCCGCCCTCACGTCAAGCCGCCAGCCGAAGGGTTGGCCGCCCTCGATCCGGCGCCGGCGCTCCCCCTCGGCTAAATTCCGGCAGGATCCGGGGTAAAGCGGCACGCCGTCGGGATCCGTCGGCCAGTTCTGCCGCTCCGCGACCGCGGCCAGAATGATCCCGCGGGTGCAGAAGCACGGATAGGCGAGGCCTCGGCGCTCCAGGCTCGCGACCGCCGCCGCATAGGCGGGAAAATGCCCGGATTGCCGGCGAACCGGCCGTTCCCAACGAAGGCCGAGCCAAGCCAGGTCCTCTTCGATGGCCTCTGCGAAGGCGTCGCGGCAGCGCTGAAGGTCGATGTCCTCCAGGCGAAGCAGGAACCGGCCGCCTACGCCTCGCGCCAGACCGTCGTTGAGGAGCGCCGAATAGGCATGACCGAGGTGAAGCAGGCCATTCGGCGAGGGGGCGAAGCGGAACGTTGGCCGATCGTCGGGATCCTTCGCCCACGCCGGCATCGTCGCCGCGGGCGATTTCGGCTCTCGGTTCATGATGTCTTCGCGCCCGTGTAGACCACCGCGGCTTGACCCTACAGAGAAATCGCCCGCATGAAGCCGCTCGGATGAGCTTTTCGGCGCACCCGCATCGCGGTCACCCAGTCCACCATGCTCCTAGACCCTCTTCCGCCTGTAGGCGCCGTCGCGAGGATCGACAGCGAAGATGCCTTGGCGGGTGCCGTCCTGGCACTCTCCCGGCTCGATCCCAAGGCCGTGGGCCATTGCCTCGCGGTCGCCGGCCAGCCGACGCTCCGCCGCCGGCCATCGGACTTCGAGGGCCTGGCGCGGATCGTGGTCGGGCAGCAGATCTCGACCGCCAGCGCCTCCGCCATCTTCGCCCGCCTCGCGACCGTCGTCGATCCCTTCGAGGCCGCGGTGCTGGCCGCACGTCCGGATGACGCCTTGAAGGCCTGCGGCTTGTCGGCTTCCAAGATCAAGACGCTGAGAGCGATCGCCGAGGCGTTGCTCGAGGGCGCCTTGCCGCTCGATCGACTAGCCTCCATGCCGGTCGAGGAGGCCTTGACCTCGCTGGTCGCCATCAAGGGAATCGGCCCCTGGACGGCCGAGGCCTTCCTGCTGTTCTGCCTCGGTCATGCCGACGCCTGGCCGGCCGGCGACGTCGCCTTGCAGGAAGCGGCGCGGCTCGCGCTGGGTCTCGACCGGCGTCCCGACGCCGCGGCCTTGAGGGCGATCGGCGAGCGGTGGCGACCCTGCCGAGGCGCCGCGGCCTATCTGCTCTGGACCTACTATCGCGCCCGAAAGAACCGCGACGCCATGGTTCCCGAACGAGCGCACCCGGAACCCGCTTGACCGGCGCCTCGAATTTGCCGATGCCCCTTGGCCCGGATCAGTTCTCAAAGGATCGGCCATGGCGGCATCCATCGACGGCCCACGAATCGCGGCCCGCTCCGGCACGGCCCGGCAACTCGTCGTCTTTCTGCATGGCTATGGCGCCGACGGCAACGATCTCATCGAACTCGGGCGGCAGTGGCAGGCGTGGCTGCCGGACGCGGAATTCGTGGCGCCCCATGCGCCCGACCGTTGCGCGCAGTCCCCTGCCGGACGGCAATGGTTTCCACTCTCGACGCGAGGCGAGCAGGAGCGGTGGCAAGGTGTCACCCAGGCGGCTCCTGCCCTCGGCGATTATCTGGACCGGGAACTGGCACGGCTGAACCTCGATCACCGGAAGCTGGCTCTGGTGGGCTTCAGCCAGGGCACCATGATGGCGCTCCACGTCGGCCTTCGCCGCCCTCACACCCCGGCCGCCATTCTGGGCTACTCCGGCATGCTGATCGGGCCCGAGCATCTCGCGACCCTGGAGGCTTTCTCGGCCGGCCGCCGTACGCCCCCTATCCTGCTCGTGCACGGCGATGCCGACAACGTCATACCGGTCGACGCACTTTTCTCCAGTTCCGATGCCCTGAGCCAAGCGGACATCCCCGTGCAATGGCATCTTTCACTGGGCGTCGCCCACGGTATCGACCAGGCTGGGCTGCGACACGGCGGCCAGTTCCTGGCCCAGAGTCTGGGGCTGAAGACGCCGCAGGACCGCGCGCGGCGATCCGGCTAGCGTATGTCATGCTATCGCTGACGTACGCCAGCTCAAAAGCGAGTGTGTCGCAGGCCCGTATGGAAGCTCCGCTTCCAAAAGCCTGACCTACTCTGGGGCCGCCGGGCCGGCCCTGAACCGCCCTTCCCCGCATCTCGAACCCTTCAGTGGCCGACGACCTTCTTCAAGGCGTCGATACGCTTCGAAGCTTCGGCCTTGGTCAAGCCATCCTCGTAGCCTTCGCCGCTCTTGGCCTCTTCCGACAGGGTCTTGAGGTAGGAAGCCTGGGCCCCTGTCATCGGCTCGCCGCCCGTCGTCCAATCGTCCGGGTTTTTCTGCGTGTTGGATCCCGGGTCGGCGTCGAGCTTCGGGTTATGCGTACTGTCCTGATCGTCCATGGCACCCTCGTTCACGTTATGTGCCATTCTAATGCGAATCCGGTGCCGATGTTCCCGAAGCTTGCGGACGCCGTGCGGCGGCGAGTTCCGCGCGCGCCGCCTGCCGGAGCAGCAGCAGATCCGTGGCGATGCTGATCAGCCCGAAGCCGCGTGCGGCCATTCTCGCGGCCTCCTGGCCGGTGAAGCAAAACAGGCCAGCGAACTTGCCCGCCGACCTGGCGCTCGCCTCGATGCGCACAAGGGCGCCATCGACCTCCATGGACCTCGGGTCCAGGTCGGCGCCCCGGCTCATGCCGATCGAGAGATCCGACGGGCCGACGAAAACGCCGTCGATACCGGGCACCGCCAGGATCGCATCGAGGTTCTGGAAGCCGGCGACGGTTTCGATCATCGCGATCGCCAGGTGCAAGCCGTTGGCCTCGCGGAGGTAGTCACGGCCTGCGAGATCCGCGATCGCCGTCGCCCGGCCCGGCCCCCAACTCCGCTCCCCCAGGGGCGGGTATTTCGTGAAGGCGACGAAGCGCCGTGCGTCGTCGGCCGAATTGATCATCGGTGCGATGACGGCGGCCGCGCCGGCGTCGAGCACGCGCGAGGCTGTCGCGAAGTCGCCGACCGGGATACGGACGATCGCCGGCTTGGCGGCGAGCGCGCAGGTCCCGATGGCGGAGGCGACCGTGCGGATGTCGAAACCGCCGTGCTGCATGTCGAGGACGGCCGCGTCGAACCCCTCGCGCACGAGGGTCTCGGCCACGACGGGATCGGGCGAACCGACCCAAGCCGCGAAAGCCGGGACCCGCTCCCGCATGGCGCCGGCGAGGGCGAGGGGTCGGTCCGGCATGACTATCCTGAAGGCGCGAGAGGCGGGCGCGAGAGGCCGGGGATGTCGGCGGAGGACCGCTGGCCCATCTCACGTCCCGCCGCGGGGACGAGCATGGGTTCGAAGCGGGCCACCGGCTTCTTGGAGGCCTGCCGCAAGACGATCGGGCGGTAAAGCTGCTTCGTGGCTTCGACGAGATGGATGCCGGCTCCCGGCAGCGCCAGCCGCGCCCCGAGCCGTTCGAAGGCGGGCGCGAGCCGCAAGAGGAGGCGGCGCTCGAACGGCGGCATGTACAGCACTTCCGAGAACCGCTCCGGCGAGAACAGCGTCTCGCGCAAGAGCGAGCCGAGCTGCCGCCTCGAAAACGGCTGGCCGATGCCGAACGGCGTGGTGTCGACCCGGGCCCACCAGCCCCGCCGGTTGCAGGCGACCGCGATCATCCGTCCGCCCGGAGCGAGCACGCGCCACACTTCGGCCAGAACCTCGCGCGGATGCTCGGTGGGCTCCAGCATATGCACCAGCAGCATCCGGTCGATCGAGCCGTCGGGCACCGGCAGCGCCGTGACCTCGGCGAGGGCACTCGATGAGGCGGACCCGATCGGCCATCGCACGATGCCCTGCTCGGCCGGCATCAACGCAAGGACCCGCACGGCTCGATCGATGAAGGGCTCGAGGTAGGGCGTCGCGTAGCCCAGCCCCGCGACCGTCATGCCGGTGGTCGAAGGCCACCAGGCCTTGATGACCCGCGCGACCGACCGCTGCGCGACCCGCCCGAGCGGCGCGGCATAGAAGGAGCGAAGATCGACGACGTCGATAGGCATCGCTCCTTCTCTGCCACGAAACCCGACAACGGGGAAGCTTCGGCGTCGCCGCCTTCCCGGCGGCGCCGTTGCCGGCCCGACCATAAAGCTTAACCGAAACCTGCCCTTTACGGCCGACTGCAAGCGTCGGATGCTGCGGCTGGAACTTGCCGGACCTTCGGCCCGTGCGGGTCATCCTTGCTCGCGGCGTGGGCGATCATGGACATGATACCGGTCGCCATGCCTGACGGAGTTCACGTCGATGCGGTGGTCGAATCTTGTCGCGGCGGGACTGTGCTGCCTCCCGATCCTCCTGGCCGATAGCGCCAAGGCCGCCGTGGACATCGGGGTCGACCTCGCAACCCAGACCATGCGCGTCGTCTCCGGGGACGGAGAAACGTATGTCTGGCCGGTTTCGACCGCGCGGCGGGGCTTCGTCACCCCCCGCGGCACCTTCGGCGTGCAAAGCCTGCAGCGCATGCACCTGTCGCGCAAGTATCACGACTCGCCGATGCCACACTCCATCTTCTTCCGCGGCGGCTACGCGATCCACGGCACCTATTCGACGGGGTCCCTCGGTCGGATCGCGTCGCACGGCTGCATCCGCCTGGCGCCGGGGCACGCCGCCGTCCTGTTCCACATGGTGGAACGCGAAGGGGCCCGGATCACCATCACGGGCAGCGCCCCGTCCAGAACGGCGGTGGCCCGACAGGATGGGCGGCCACGGCGCCGAGCCCTGCGCCACGAGCCGGCCGAGCCGGCCGACGATACACCACCGCCTTCGAGTTCCGACGAGTGGATGGACGATCCGGCCGACGGCTATTAGCGATGGCATGCTGTTGCTTGCCATCGCCAGTTCAAGAAGGCGACGACCTGCCGGCCTGCGCCCGCCCCTTCCATCGGCCGCCCCGGCCGCGCCAGAAGTCGATGGCGCTTCCTAAGGTGGCGGCCGAATAGAACGCCGCGATCGCGGGAAGCGCCAGTCCCCAGGCCGGGCTTCGATCGTAGAGCCTGGCGACCGGGTAGAAGCAGACCGCCATGGCGACCCAAGCCCCGAGCCCGAGCCAGCGGGCCGCCCCGCTCGCCAACAGGCTCAGAAGCGGCGGCGCCAGGTAGGTCAGCGCCATGCCGAGCAGCGTTCCCGCCAGCAGCGCGGGGGAGTAGCGCAACTGGGTGAAGGCCGTGCGGGCGATCATCGACCAGATCTCCCCGGCCGTCCGGTAGACGCGGGTGGATCGCGTCGCGCGGGAGGCGTCGAGCCGAATCCGGCCGCCGGCGCGCTTGATGGCCGCCGCCAGGGCACAATCGTCGATGAGAGCGCCGCGGATGGCTGCGATGCCGCCGATCCGCGCGATGGCGGCCGGGCGGACCAGCATGCAGCCTCCCGCCGCCCCGGCGGCTTTCCGGCGCGGGTCGGCGGTCCAGCGCGGCGGGTACAGCATGAAGAAGAAGAACACGAAGGCGGGGATGAGCGCTCTTTCGGGCGCCGTTTCGGTGGACAGCCGCGCCATCAGC
>CAXSEU010000157.1:5739-7764 GCA_964236485.1 uncultured Lichenihabitans sp.
TCGACGAGGTCGAGCTGCTCCGCGAAAGCCCGATCCACCAGGGCCGCGACGTTGCCCGACGCATGGGTGATATCGGCATCCGTAAGCAGGATGAAGTCGGGCTCCCGCTCGCGGGCTCGGATCAGCCCCTCGCTGACGGCCCAGAGCTTGCCCGTCCAGCCGGCGGGCAGGTCGCGGGCCGCGATGATCTCGAGCCGATCCTCGGCGCCGAGCGCTCGGGCGGCGGCGCGCGCCACCGCGGCGGTGCCGTCGGTAGAATGATCGTCGACCAGCAGGATGTGGAGGGCGCCCGCGTGCTCCTGCGCGAGCAGCGAACCGATGGTGTCGGCGACGCCGTCGGCCTCGTCCCGCGCCGGGATCACGGCGACGACGTTGGCGCTCAAGGATGCCGCTCGGCTCGGCGCGACCTCCCGGATCCTCCAGAAGCCGCCGCGCCCGAGCAGCAGGTAGAGCCAAATCGCTGCAGTCGCGAGACCGATGGAAACTGCCGTCATGTCTCGCACCGCCCGAGTCGCGAGGTTGAAGCGCCTGCCATTCTCTTGAGCTCCTTGCATCAGGGCCGGATGTGCGCCTGCCAACGCGGATCGAGGCGGTTCGGTAGCCTTACAGGGCAACTTCGCCGCGTTCCTGGTCGAAGAGGCGGATGCGGGGGCCGTAAGTCGCCGCGAGAGCTTCTCGCACGCGAACCGCCATTCGTTTTCAGTGATCGGCGAGGAGTCCTCGCCGCCGCGACCGCCGAGGAGGTCGCGGCGCGGATGGAAAAAGTGATGGACGACTTCGCCGGCCTCGGCGAGCGGCGCATCGTCTGGGTGCGGAATGACCACTCGACCGAGCGCATTCACGAGCTTCAGATGGCGGCTTTCGGCGGCGCGTTCACGTGTGATAGGTTCGGGCCGGATGGACTTGCGGGTTCTGGTTGAGCTTCGCCGCAAAGCGGCTGAGATCGGTGGTCACTGAGCCGCCGACGCCGGGGAAACGCTGATCGAGGTGGGTATGAGGAACTTGCTCATTCGCGCGGGACGCCGGCTCATGCGTGTCGGCGGGCGCGGAAACCCGCGCCTGCATCCCGATGCCCGTTTCGACAAGTCCGAGGAGTGGCGGCTGCCCCTGGGGGAGCGCATGGAGCGGCTGGAGCGGGCGGTCGAGGGGCTGCAGACCGATCTTTCCGGGCTGCGCTCCGATGTCTGGGGGCAAGGCCGGTCCGACACCGAGCGCGGCGACACGATCCAGAACACACTCGGCGGTATTCATGTCGAACTCTCCGGGCTTCGCTCCGATGTCCGGGGGCAAGGCCGGTCCGACACCGAACACCGTGACACGGTCCAGGACGAGCTGGAGGCCCTGCGATCCGATCTTTCCGGGCTGCGCTCCGATGTCTGGGGGCAAGGCCGGTCCGACACCGAGCGGGGCGACACGATCCAGAACACCCTCGCCGACCTCCGCGGCGCGCTTTCGAACCTCCATGCGGAGTTCCGACGGCAGGCCACATCCAACCCCGAGCGCGGGGCGGGGATCGAACAGGCCCTGGGTGACATACGCGTCGAGATATCGAGCCTGCGGGTTGATCTCGCCTGGGAACAGGAGGTGCTGCGCGACGGCGCCGACCGGGATGGGGGTTCTCGGGACCATCATCGGCCTGCCTCGTGACGCACAGGGCGAGGGGGGCGGCCTTGGACCGCGACGATCATGGCCGGGTTCGCCGCGGTCTCGGAGCACTTCGGGGACGCAGGTCGGGCTGGGCTGCTTCGAACGAGGCTGCCCGATGGGCTTGAAGGTTCTGCACGTCACCAACGTCGCGCAAAACGCCTATATCAACGCGTCGATCCTGAATGCGCGTGGGCACGATTGCGATGTGTTGGCCCTCGATCTCTATCACATGGCCAGTTCACCCGAATGGTACGAACTGCACGATGCCGACATCGATTCCGCGGCCCTTGGGGGCGACGACTTCTTTCCGGATTTTTACGCGCTCGGGCGGGCGATGCCGAGGATCGGGGACTGGGTCGCGCATGGCCCCACCTATAT
>CAXSEU010000158.1:0-7758 GCA_964236485.1 uncultured Lichenihabitans sp.
GCGCTGGGGCGGATCCTCTATACCCAATACCTCTACTTCTTCCAGGCCGCGGGTTTCATTCTCCTGACCGCCATGATCGGCTCGATCGTGCTGACCCTGCGTCATCGCCGCGGCGTCAAGCGCCAGAGCGTCGACGCCCAGAACATGCGCGACCGCCGCGTCGCGGTGACGTTGCGCAAAGTGCCTTCTCGGGCTGGGCTCTAGGAGCGATTCCATGGCCGTCGGCCTCACCAACTACCTTATCGTAGCCGCCATCCTGTTCACTCTCGGAATCGCGGGCATCATTCTCAACCGCAAGAACATCATCGTCATCCTGATGTCGGTCGAACTGATCCTGCTCGCGGTCAACCTCAACCTCGTGGCCTTCTCGGCCTTTCTCGGCGACCTCACGGGACAGGTCTTCGCGCTGCTGGTCCTGACCGTCGCGGCCGCCGAGTCGGCGATCGGACTGGCGATCCTGGTGGTCTTCTACCGGAACAAGGGAACGATCGCGGTCGAAGACATCAACATGATGAAGGGCTGAGCGGGAAAGCGCCATGTACGACGCCATCGTTTTCCTGCCGCTCGCCGGCAGCCTCATCGCCGCGTCGTTCGGGCGCCGCATCGGCACCCGCAACACGGAATACCTGACCTCGTGGCTTCTCGGTCTCGCGGCGTTGCTGTCCTGGATCGCCTTTTTTCGCGTCGGCTTCGCGCATCATACCGCGCTGGTGTCCGTCGCGAGTTGGATCGCGGTCGGCGATCTGCAGGTCGATTGGGCCTTCCGGATCGACACTCTGACGGTCGTGATGCTCGTCGTCGTCACCACCGTTTCGACGATCGTGCACGTCTATTCGATCGGCTACATGGCGCATGACCCGCACCCGAGGCGGTTCTTCGCCTACCTGTCGCTCTTCACCTTCGCCATGCTGATGCTGGTGACGGCCGACAACCTCGTGCAGATGTTCTTCGGCTGGGAGGGCGTCGGGCTCGCCTCCTACCTGCTGATCGGCTTCTGGTACACGCGGCCCTCGGCCAACGCGGCCGCCATCAAGGCCTTCGTGGTCAACCGCGTCGGGGACTTCGGTTTCTCGCTCGGCATCTTCCTCGTGTTCGCGATGACGCATTCCGTCGCTTTCGACACGATCTTCGCCGCCGCCCCTGGCCTCGTCGGCAAGACCTATCATGCCTTCGGCCTCGACGCCGACGCGCTGACGCTCGCCTGCCTGCTGCTTTTCATGGGCGCGATGGGAAAGTCGGCGCAGTTCCTCCTGCACACCTGGCTTCCGGATGCCATGGAAGGACCGACACCCGTGTCGGCGCTGATCCATGCCGCCACCATGGTTACCGCCGGCGTCTTCATGGTGGCGCGCCTGTCGCCCCTCTTCGAACTCGCGCCCTCGGCCCAGACCT
Organism: uncultured Lichenihabitans sp.; assembly: GCA_964236485.1. Taxonomy (GTDB): domain Bacteria; phylum Pseudomonadota; class Alphaproteobacteria; order Rhizobiales; family Beijerinckiaceae; genus Lichenihabitans. The sequence continues at coordinate 1,393 of CAXSEU010000158.1, forward strand.
TCGTCATCACCATCGGCGGAATCACGGCCGTCTTCGCGGCGACGATCGGCCTGGTCCAGAACGACATCAAACGCGTCATTGCCTATTCCACCTGCTCGCAGCTTGGCTACATGTTCGTGGCCCTCGGCTGCGGAGCCTATTCGGTGGGTATTTTCCACCTCTTCACCCACGCGTTCTTCAAGGCGCTGCTGTTCCTCGGGGCGGGCTCGGTAATTCACGCCGTGCACGACGAGCAGGACATGCGCCGAATGGGCGGGCTGAAGACATATATTCCCGTCACCTACATCCTGATGGTGATCGGCACGCTCTCCCTGACGGGCTTTCCGTTCACGTCGGGCTATTATTCCAAGGACGCCATCATCGAGGCGGCCTTCTCGTCCCCTCGCCCCGGCGCTGTGTTCGGCTGGCTTGCTACGACGGTGGCGGCGGGGCTGACCTCCTTCTATTCGTGGCGCCTGATCTTCCTCACCTTCTGGGGCGACCGCCGCAACGAGACGTCGGATCACGGCGAGACGGACCACAACGCGCACCATGAACCCCACGGCTCCCATGCCGCTTCCGTGCCGCCCGGACATGCCGGGGTCGTCTCGGCCGCGGCCCACCATGACCCTCACGGCGCGCCGCATGGCAACCCGCACGAGTCGCCGCGCGTGATGCTCTACCCCCTTTACGTCCTCGCCGCGGGTGCCTTGTTCGCGGGCGTGCTGTTCAGGCATGTCTTCATCGGCGAGGGCCGTGAATCGTTCTGGGCCGAAAGTCTCACCTACGCCTCGACGAACCACATCTTCGAAGACATGGAGCGGATGCCGTTCCTCATCGGCTTGCTTCCGGTCGCGATGTTCGTGATCGGCATCACCCTCGCCTATTACCTCTATGTCATGCGTCCCGGCACGGCGAACCGGTGGGCCGAGGCCAATCCGGCGCTCTACCGCTTCCTGCTCAACAAGTGGTATTTCGACGAACTCTACGACCTCCTCTTCGTTCGGCCGGCGTTCTGGCTTGGCCGCCTCTTCTGGAAGCAGGGCGATGGGCGCATCATCGACGGTCTCGGCCCCGACGGTATCGCGCAGACCGTGCTGCTCGCAACGAACAGGGTGGTCCGGATTCAGAGCGGCTTCGTCTACCACTACGCCTTCGCGATGATGCTCGGGGTCGCGGCCTTCATCACCTGGTTCCTGGTCGGGGGCGTTCACTGATGTTCGGCTTCGGCATTCTCTCGGGTCTGATCTTTCTGCCGATCGTGGGCGTCGCCTTCATCCTCACGCTGCGCGGCGAAGACGAGGCGACGCTGCGGAACGCCCGTTGGGCGGCGCTGCTGACCACGGTCATCGTGTTCCTGCTTTCGCTGGTAGCCTGGGCGCGGCTGGATACGGCCAATCCGGCGTTCCAGCTCGTCGAAACCCGCGCCTGGCTGGGCGGCGGCCTAAGTTACAAGCTCGGCGTCGATGGCATCGCCATGCCGTTCGTGCTTCTCACGACCTTCCTGATCCCGTTCTGCATCGCCTCGGCCTGGCTCGCCATCCACACGCGGGTCAAGGAGTTCATGATCTGCTTCCTTGTCCTCGAAGCGGCGCTCATCGGGGTTTTCTGCTCGCTCGATATCGTGCTGTTCTACCTCTTCTTCGAGGGAAGCCTGATCCCGATGTTCCTGATCATCGGTATCTGGGGCGGCAAGCGGCGCATCTACGCCTCGATGAAGTTCTTCCTCTACACGCTGCTCGGCTCGCTGCTCATGCTGCTCGCCATCATGAAGATGTACGGTGTCGCGGGCACGACGGACATCGTGGCGCTGCAGCACACCCCGTTCCCGGCCTCGATGCAGTTCTGGCTCTTCCTCGCCTTCTTCGCCTCCTTCGCGGTGAAGATGCCGATGTGGCCGGTACACACCTGGCTGCCGGACGCCCATGTCGAGGCGCCCACCGCGGGATCCGTGGTGCTCGCTGGCATCCTGCTCAAGCTCGGGGGCTACGGCTTCATCCGCTTTTCGCTGCCCATGTTCCCGGAGGCGTCGCACTCCTTCGCACCGCTGATCTTCGCCCTTTCGGTGATCGCGATCATTTACACCTCGCTCGTCGCGCTGGTGCAGGAGGACATGAAGAAGCTCATCGCCTATTCCTCGATCGCCCACATGGGCTTCGTCACCATGGGCCTCTTCACGATGACGACGCAGGGTGTGCAGGGCGCCGTCTTCTTGATGATCTCTCACGGCATCGTCTCGGGCGCGCTCTTCCTTTGCGTCGGAGTGGTGTACGACCGGATGCACACCAGGGACATCGCGGCCTATGGCGGCCTCGTGGACCGGATGCCCAACTACGCCGTCGTCCTGATGGTCTTCACGATGGCGAACATCGGCCTGCCGGGTACGTCCGGGTTCGTGGGCGAGTTCCTCACCATGCTGGGCGCCTTCCAGGTCAATACCTGGGTGGCGCTGCTGGCGACGCTCGGTACCATCCTCTCGGCCGCATATGCGCTCTACCTCTATCGTCGCATCATCTTCGGCAAACTGGAGAAGCCCTCGCTCCAGGGGATCCTCGACCTGTCGCCGCGAGAGATCGCCATCCTGACCCCGCTGGTGCTGCTGACCCTCTATTACGGCGTCCACCCGGCGCCCATCCTCAACGCGACGATGACCTCGGTCGAGGGCGTCGTGAAAACCCTGTCGGGCTCCACGCGGGGCTCGACGACCGCCGCACTGGCTCCGAAGGCCGCGGCGCTTTCTCCTGGACTGGAATGACGATGCCCGCCGGCTACGCGCTCTCGCAGCTCTTTCCCCAACTGGTTCTCGGCATCGGGGCGCTGGCGCTGCTGATGCTCGGCGCCCTGAGGGGGGAGCGTTTGACGCGGCTCGTCTATGAACTGGCGATCGGCCTCCTCGGCGTCGCGCTGCTGTCGGTCCTGGTCACGTCGCCGCGACCGGAACTCGGGTTCGGCGGTGCCTTCATCGACGACGCGTTCGGCCGCTTCATGCAGTCGCTGGCGCTGACGGGATCCATCATCACGCTGCTGATGGCGATCCCCTACCTGCGCCAGCAGGGCATCGCCAAGTTCGAGTTCCCGGTCCTCCTGATGCTGTCGACGCTCGGCATGCTGGTGCTGATCTCGGCCGCCAACCTCATCGCGCTCTACCTCGGCTTCGAATTGATGAGTCTGGCGCTCTACGTCATCGCGGCTTTCGACCGAGAGAACGGCAGGGCCAGCGAAGCCGGATTGAAATATTTCGTGCTTGGCGCGCTTTCGTCCGGCATGCTGCTTTACGGGGCCTCGCTGATCTACGGCTTTGCCGGGACGGTCTCCTTTGCCGGCATCGCGGCGGCGCTACAGGGCAACCAGGCGATCGGCGTCGTGTTCGGCCTCGTGTTCCTCTCGGCCGGGTTGGCGTTCAAGATGTCAACGGTGCCGTTCCACATGTGGACGCCCGACGTCTACGAGGGCGCGCCGACGCCCGTCACCGCCTTCTTCGCGACGGCCCCGAAGATGGCGGCGGTCGCTATAACGGTGCGGGTCATCATCACGGCCTTCCCGGGCATCCAGACGCAGTGGCAGCAGATCATCGTCTTCATCTCCATCGCATCGATGCTGCTCGGGTCGTTCGCGGCCATCGGGCAGACGAACTTCAAGCGCCTGATGGCCTACTCGGCCATCGGCAACATGGGGTTCGCACTGACCGGTCTCGCGGCCGGTACCGAGGCCGGCGTCTATGGTGTTCTGATCTACATGGCGAGCTACCTCGTCATGACGCTGGGCACCTTCGCGGCCATGCTATCGATGCAGCGGCAGGGGCGTGCCATAGAGACGGTGGGCGACCTCGCGGGCCTGGGTCAGACCAATCCCGTCATGGCATTCTTCCTCGCCATGCTGATGTTCTCCCTGGCGGGCGTTCCGCCGCTGGCTGGGTTCTTCGCCAAGTTCTACGTGTTCCAGGCCGCCATCCAGGCCAACCTCTACTGGCTGGCCGTCATCGGGGTCCTGGCGAGCGTGGTCGCGGCCTTTTACTACCTTCGCATCGTCAAGATGATGTATTTCGATCAGCCCGCTGCGGCCTTCGACAAGGCCAGCCCGGCTTTGCGGGCGGTGCTGGCGATCGCGGGCCTCGTCATGTTGCTGTTCTGGGTGTACCCGGCTCCCGTGGTCAAAGCCGCCTCCGCGGCCGCGCATTCGTTGTTCTAAGCACGTGAACGACGCATCGCCGATCGAGCGCTCCTATCGCACCGTAGTGTTCGATCAACTCGGTTCGACGAACCAGGAGGGGCTCGACCGCGCGCATCGCGGCGATCGCGGACGCTTGTGGATCCGCGCCCTTCGGCAGACGCAGGGACGGGGACGGATGGGTCGCCCCTGGTCGTCGCCCGTCGGGAACCTCTATGCGAGCTTGTTGCTGATCGACCCTTCGGGCACGCGTTACGCACCGCAACTCGGCTTCGTGGCCGGCGTCGCGCTCGCCCGCGCGGTGCGTCGGTTGCCCAGCGTGCCCGATGCCGTGCGGCTGAAGTGGCCAAACGACCTTGTGCACGAAGGCGCCAAGCTGGCCGGCATCCTGATCGAAGGCTGCGGGAGGGCGGACGGGACGTTCGCCTGCGTCATCGGGTTCGGTGTCAACTGCATCTCGCACCCTGGGGGGCTCGACTATCGAGCGACGGATCTTGCGGAGGTGAGCCGTAGATTCCCCTCCGCCGACCACCTCGGCAGGGTTCTGGCCGATGAGATGGCGGCGACGCTGGACCTTTGGGATGGGGGCCGTGGCTTTGGCTTCGTACGAGAAAACTGGCTGGATCTTGCGTTGCCGAGGGGTACGCCGCTGATCGTCAGCACCCATGGGTCGAGGACCGAAGGCCGCTTCGACACCATCGACGACGGGGGCCGCCTCCGGCTTTCGACCGCGGCGGGACCGCTGAGCGTCGAGGCGGCCGATGTGTTTCCGGTTCTCGAGCGGCACTTCGCCGTCGAGAGCCTCCTATAGGATCATAAGATCTACGTTAGCCGACCGACATCAGACGCAAGGTCAACGAGGAGATATGCAAGGATTACTGCGCTGAACCACCCGCCGCCCGCCCTCGCGTCCCTTGTTCAGGACCGCCGGCGGAAAGGCGGTCCATCCGACGTGAGTGTAGTTGCAAGGCTCCCAGGGAGCGGGATCGGCTCGGCCGTTTTCGCGCGAGGGAACAGGTGACGATATGAGTGACAATGGCGACGAGCTCGTTTTCTGTGCCCTCGGGGGCCTCGGCGAGATCGGCATGAATGCGGCGCTTTATGGATTCGGACCGCCGAACCGGCGCAAATGGATCATGGTGGATTGCGGCCTCGCCTTCGCTGGCCCGGACCTTCCCGGCATCGACCTGCTGATGCCCGATGTCAGCTTCGTGGAGACGATCCGGCGTGATCTTCTCGGGCTCGTCATCACCCATGCCCACGAGGACCATATCGGCGCCGTGGCCGAACTCTGGCCAAAGCTCAAGTGCCGCATTTTCGCTACGCCCTTCGCGACCGCGTTGCTGGAAGCCAAGCACCTCAATGACATGGCTTTCGGGCAGATGCGGGTCGAGACCGTGCATCTCGGAGACATGCTGAACCTTGCGCCCTTTTCGGTCGAATTCATCCCCGTCGCGCATTCGATTCCGGAAAGTGCCGCGCTGGCGATCCGGACCCCCGCCGGACTCGTGATCCATACGGGAGACTGGAAGCTCGACGACACGCCGGTGATCGGCGCGCCCACGGATGCCGCGCGCCTCAAGGCGCTTGGCGACGAGGGTGTTCTGGCCCTCGTCTGCGATTCCACCAACATCCTTCGTGACGGCGAAAGTCCGTCCGAGGCGGAGGTCGCCGCCACGCTGCGGCGGCTGATCGCCGAAGCGCCGGCCCGAGTCGCGGTGACGACCTTCGCGTCCAACGTCGCTCGCCTGAAGGCGGTGGCCGAGGCCGCTGTCGCCTCGGGCCGCCAGGTCATTGTCGTCGGCCGAGCCATGGAACGGGTGATCGGGATCGCGCGCGAACTCGGCTACCTCGACGGCATTCCGGCCTTCCTGACGCCAGATCGTTATGCGGGCCTGCCGCGCAACGCGACCGTCCTTCTGGCGACCGGCAGCCAGGGTGAGCCCCGGGCGGCCCTGTCCCGGCTGTCGCAGGACGATTATGGCGACATCAAACTCTCTCCGGGCGATCAGGTGATCTTCTCCTCGCGCACGATTCCCGGCAACGAGCGCGAGGTGTCGAGGGTCGTCAATGGCCTCGTGGCACAGGGGGTCGAGGTCATCACCGACCGCAACGCGCTGGTGCATGTCTCCGGTCATCCGCGCCGGGCCGAGGTGGCCAAGATCTATGGTTGGGTACGGCCGCGCGTCGCCATTCCGGCCCACGGCGAGCCGCTGCATC
>CAXSEU010000159.1:0-7734 GCA_964236485.1 uncultured Lichenihabitans sp.
CGCCACGTTCATGCGGAAGCCGAAGCGCTGCGCCGCGTGAACCCAGCTGACGAGCACGTTGTTGGCGTCCCCGCTCCAGGCTACCGTGCGGCCCGCGATCGGGCCCCGGTGTTCCTCGAAGGTCATGACGTCGGCCATGACCTGACAGGGATGCGAGGATCTCGTCAGCCCGTTGATCACCGGCACGCTGGCGTGACGGGCGAGTTCCGCCACCATCTCGCGCTCCAGCGTGCGGATCATGATGGCATCCACATAGCGGGAGAGGACGCGCGCCGTGTCGGCTACGCTCTCGCCGCGGCCGAGCTGCATTTCGGTCCCGGTCAGCATCAGCGTGTCGCCGCCGAGCTCGCGCATGCCGAGGTCGAAGGAAACGCGGGTGCGGGTGGAGGGCTTGTCGAAGATCATCGCCAGCACGCGTCCCGCCAGGGGCCGTCCCGGCGCCATCCGGCCCGAACGTCTCCGTTCGTGCTTGAGGGCCGCCGCGGTGTCCAGCACCCCGCGCAGCTCGGCCGCCGGGATGTCGCTGAGGTCGAGGAAATGACGCGGCGCTTCCGGCGTCGCCTGCGTCATGCCGCACCCTTCATTCGGGTCGGCACCTCCGCCTCGCCGGCCGCCAAACCGGCTTCGATGTCCCCGCAAGCGGCGTCGAGGCGCCGGACGGCGTCGGCCATTTCGGCATTGGTGACGACGAGCGGCGGCAGCAGCCTCACGACATTGTCGCCCGCCGCGATCACCAGGAGGTGGCGGGCCCGCGCCGCGGCCACGAACTCGCCGTTCGGCACGAGCAGGCGCAGCCCCATCATCAGGCCCTCGCCCCGCACCTCCACGAGGACGGCGGGATGGCGGTCCTGAAGCTCGGCGAGGCGCTGCCGGAGCAGCAGCCCGGCTTCCCGCACGCCAGCCAGGAAGCCCGGCTCAAGCACCACGTCGAGCACGGCGTTGCCGACGCTCATGGCCAGCGGGTTGCCGCCATAGGTGGTGCCGTGAACGCCTGGCGTCATGCCTTTGGCGGCCTCTCGCGTCGCGAGACAGGCGCCGAGCGGAAAACCGCCCCCGATGCCCTTCGCGACCGCCATGATGTCGGGGCGGATGCCGCTGGTCTCGTGGGCGAAGAGGACGCCGGTACGCCCCATCCCGCTCTGGACCTCGTCGAGGATCAACAACAGGCCCTGCCGATCGCAGAGATCCCGAAGGCGCCGCAGGGTGCCGGGCGAGACCACTCGGATGCCGCCCTCCCCCTGGATGGGCTCGATCAGGATGGCCGCGGTTTCGGGGCCGATCACGGCGGCGAGCGCGTCATCGTCGTCAAGCGGGACCTGGTCGAAGCCCTCGACCTTGGGGCCGAAGCCCTCGAGGTACTTCTTCTGGCCGCCCGCCGCGATCGTGGCGAGCGTCCGGCCGTGGAAGGCGCCCTCGAAGGTAACGATGCGGTAGCGTTCGGGATGCCCGTCGGCCGACTGGTACTTGCGCGCCATCTTGATCGCGGCCTCGTTGGCCTCGGCGCCCGAATTCGTGAAGAACACGTAATCCGCGAAGGACGCTTGGCAGAGCCGGGCCGCCAGCCGTTCCCCTTCCGGAATCCGGTAGAGGTTCGAGGTATGCCAGAGCTTGGCGCCCTGCTCCTGGAGGGCGCGCACCAGATGGGGATGCGAATAGCCCAGCGACGCCACCGCGATGCCGCCGCCGAAGTCGAGGTAGCGTTCACCTTCGGGCGTCGTCAGCCACACGCCGTCGCCGCGCTCGAAGCTGAGGTCGGCGCGCGCATAGGTCGGAAGGATCGACGAGGACGTTGCGGTTACCACCGATGCACTCTCCCGTGAGCGGGCCGGACTGCCCGTGCGGGCGTCGGGCGAGGCGGAGGCAAGGCTCGCCATCCCAGGATCGCCTGTGACCGTGACCGGCCCTCGTCCGCCGCGCAGGCACGAAATCAAAGTGCCGCCCCGAAGGCGGCACTTTGGACGACTGTGTCTATAGCGCCGAACCGTAAAGGTCAATTGCTGTCCCAGTGCGGCCAGGTCAGCTCTATGTCAGGCGATGTCGCGTCCGCGTCACAGCGACTGGGGGAAACTTCAATCAATGTCACGCTGACTCTTGCGCATGATTCCCGCGCTCGTGTAGCTTAAGTCGGGTGGATTGCGGCAAATGCGGCCTCGATCAAGTAATCCAGGCGTTGCGTGCCATCGGTTTGTTCCGATGCAGCGTTGAATTCATTGTCAATTCAAGAGATGAAGCAGGAGAGGCCATGTCCTGGACAGATGAGCGTGTCGAACGCTTGGGTAAGTTGTGGATCGAGGGGCGAAGCGCGAGCCAGATCGCGGCCGAGCTGGGGGAAGGTGTGTCGCGCAACGCCGTCATCGGCAAGATCCATCGTCTGGGTCTCGCGGGGCGGACCATGCCGCCCCTGGGGTCCGAGCCGGACCGGCCGAAGCCCAAGGTCGCCGTCAAGGCCCCATCCCGCTCCCCCGCCGTGGAGGCCGAGCCGGTGCGCGACATCCGTCCATTCGTACAGCCGCGGGCGATCCAGGCGAGCGACGTCGTGATCCCTTTCTCGGATCGCGTCACCATCATGGATCTGAGGGAAACCATGTGCAAATGGCCGCTCGGCGATCCCACCAGCTCGGAATTCCGGTTTTGCGGCTGCCGGAGCCAAGGCGGCGCGCCCTATTGCACGGCCCATGCGCGCGTGGCCTTCCAGCCCATGACCGAGCGGCGGCGCGTCGAGCGGGTCGCACGGATCGCCTGACGTCATCCTCGCTCCCGCCACGGGCACCAGCCTGCCCGTGGCGGGACGAGCCGGGACGCGACTGAGCGGCTTCTGCCACCGCGATCGTTCCTGTGCCGGCGAGGCCTTGCCGGCGCTTTCCCCTGCCGCCGCCCGACAGGAGCCTGATGTTCATCGATCCTTCGCAAGCCTGAACGCCAATCGCGCCCGCGGCGAGCTCAAGGCGAGGTTCGTCCGGGTCGGGGCGCGGACCGAGGTCGCCAGCGCTTTCGAGACCGGGGGCTACCGGCTGCGCATGCCGCGTCCGCATGGCGCCGCCTGTGAGGCCGTGATGGTGAATACCGGCGGTGGCATGGCGGGCGGCGACCACGCCCGCTTCGCCTTTTCCGCCGAGGCCGGCGCCATGGCGACCCTCACCACCACGGCGGCGGAAAAAATCTACCGCTCGGAGGGCGCCGCAACCCGGATCGATGTCGTGCTCGACGTCGCGCCGGGGGCCCGCATCGACTGGGTGCCGCAGGAAACGATCCTTTTCGACCGGGCGCGGCTCGATCGCCGGCTCGAGGCGTCCCTGACCGGCGAGGCGACGCTGCTGATGGGCGAGATGCTGGTCTACGGCCGGCTCGCCATGGACGAGACGGTGCGGGCCGGGTCCGTAGCCGACCGGTGGAGGGTGCGCCGGGACCAGAGATTGATCCTGGCCGAAGAACTGGCGCTCGAGGGCGACATCGCGGCCCTGCTCGATCGCCCCGCCCTCGGGGCGGGCGCCCGGGCGACCGCAATGCTGCTGCTCGTCTCGGCCGACGCGGAGAGCCGCCTCGAGGCGGTGCGCGACATCCTGGCGGCGCATGCGATCGTGGCCGGAGCCAGCGCCTGGAATGGAATGATGGTGGCGCGGGCCGCCTCGCCCTCGCCAGAACGGCTGCGCGGCGCTATCGTCGACGTGCTGACGGCCCTGCGGGGTGGGCCGCTGCCTCGCTCCTGGCTTTGACGGTGGATCTCGACCCATGAACCTGACGCCGCGTGAAAAGGACAAGCTGCTGATCGCCATGGCGGCCGGCGTGGCCCGGCGGCGCCTCGAGCGCGGCGTCAAGCTGAACCACCCGGAGGCGATCGCGCTGATCACGGATTTCGTCGTCGAAGGCGCCCGTGACGGACGCTCGGTCGCCGACCTCATGGAAGCCGGCGCCCATGTGGTCCATGCCTCGCAGGTCATGGACGGCGTCGCCAGCATGATCCACGACGTCCAGGTGGAGGCGACGTTTCCGGACGGCACGAAGCTCGTCACGGTGCATCATCCGATCCGCGGCGCCGAGGATGCGCTGGTGCCGGGGGAAGCGATACCGGCACCGGGCGACATCGTCTTGAACGAAGGCCGCGAGACCGCGACCCTGACGGTATCGAACACGGGCGACCGGCCGATCCAGGTCGGCTCCCACTACCATTTCCACGAGACCAACCCGGCATTGCGCTTCGAGCGCGACAAGGCGCGGGGTTTTCGCCTCGACATCCCGGCCGGTACCGCTGTCCGGTTCGAGCCCGGACAGACGCGCGACGTGCGCCTCGTGGCGCTGGCCGGAAAGCGTGAGGTGTTCGGCTTCCGGGGCGAAGTCATGGGAAAGCTCTGAACCGCCACGGCAGCGAAGCGTCCGCATCTCGGCTGGGACATCACCCTTGGGAGCTTCCTCGTGTCGACGCTTTTTCAGGAGCATATCGAGGGCATCCTCGACGCGATCCGGGCCGACGGGCTGCACAAGACGGAGCGGTTGATCGCCGGGCCGCAGGGCGGACGCATCGATGTCGTGGCGCGGGGCCTGACCCGCACCGTGGTCAACCTCTGTTCCAACAACTACCTCGGCCTTGCCAACCATCCCGAGGTGGTGGCGGCCGCCAAGGAGGCGCTCGACCGGTTCGGCTTCGGCATGGCCTCGGTGCGCTTCATCTGCGGCGCCCAGACGCTGCATCGCGACCTCGAGATTGCCATCGCGGCCCACCTCGGCATGGACGACGCCATCCTGTTCGCGGCCTGTTTCGATGCCAACGGCGGCGTGTTCGAGCCGCTGCTCGGGGCCGACGACGCCATCATCTCGGACGCGCTGAACCATGCCTCCATCATCGACGGCGTGCGGCTCTCCAAGGCCAGGCGCTACCGCTACGCCAACGGCGACATGGACGATCTCGAGCGGCAGCTCAAGGAAGCCGCTGCGGCCGGCGCCCGATTCAAGCTGATCGTGACGGACGGCGTGTTTTCCATGGACGGCCACGTGGCGGATCTGCCCGGCATCTGCGATCTGGCCGAGCGCCATGGCGCCCTCGTGATGGTCGACGATTGCCACGCCACGGGCCACCTCGGCCCCATGGGCAGGGGCACGCCAGCCCTCACCGGGGTGCACGAGCGTGTCCACATCGTCACCGGCACCCTGGGCAAGACGCTCGGCGGTGCCATGGGCGGCTTCGTGGCTGCGAACCAATCCATCGTCGAACTGCTCCGCCAGCGGGCGCGACCCTACCTCTTCTCGAACTCGCTGGCTCCGGCGGTGGCGGCCGGCTCCCTGAAGGCCCTGGAGATCGCGCGGGCCGCCGACGACCGGCGCGCGCACCTCGGGGTGCTGACGCAAAGGTTCCGGGCCGGCATCGAGAAGGCCGGATTCGAGACGCTCGAGGGCGCGACGCCGATCATCCCCGTCATGCTGCACGACGCGGGGCGCGCCCAGCGGATGGCGGCGGCGCTCGATGCGCGGGGTGTCTACGTGGCCGGGTTCTTCTTTCCCGTGGTGCCGAAGGGCCGTGCCCGCATCCGCACCCAGATGTCCGCCGCGCTCACGGCGGCGGACGTGGATTTCGCCGTCGGGGCTTTCGAGGAGGCCGGCAGGGCCGTGGGGGTGTTGTGAGAAGTCGACCGACGGCCGGTATGTCGGCGAGGATATCGCACCTCAGCTTACCGTGATCGCAACCCGATGCCAGGCCGTGCAAAGGTAGCCAGGGAAATTCCAGACATCCGCGATGGTGTTCGGCTGCGTCTCGCCCAGGCTGTTCCAGGCGCGGACGACAAGCTCGCGGTGACCACGCTCGAGACTGATCCCGGCGCTCCAGAACGTCCAGCCCCAGGGTGCGTCGAGGTCCTGCTCCAGTTCGGCCTGCTGCCAGTTGCGGCCGCCGTCGGCGGAGACTTCGACGCGGGCGATCCGGCGGGCCGTGGCGATGGCGTAGCCCCGCACCGCCGTGACACCGGCTTGCAGCGCCGCATGAGGAGCGGGCTCGCAGATCGCCGAGTTCAGCGGCATCTCGTTGATGATGGTGCCCCGGCTCCAGTCCGCCGTCGGCTTGTCGGCCTCTCGGGGAAACAGCTTGTACATCTTCTGCTGAATGGGACTCTGCGACGGCCGGTCCTGGACCGTGACCGAGACCAGCCACTTGGGGCTTCGAGCTCCGGCGAAACCCGGGGTGACGACCCTCACGGGGAAGCCATGCGCCGGGGTCAAGGTCTCTCCGTTCATCGAGAAGGCCAGGATCGTCTCGCTCGCCATGGCTTTGGCGAGCGGGATGGACACGGCGTAGCTGAAGCGCCTGCCCTCCTCCTCCACGTCGTCGTGGGCCTCGAAGGCGACATGGAGGCCGGCGTTCTCCTGGACGCCGGCCTCGCGCAGGACATCATCGAGGCCGATGCCTTCCCATTCGGCATTGCCGATCGCGGCGACACGCCAGGGATCGCCATCGACCGGCTTGAACGCCGACATGTCGGACCGCCGGTTGCCGGCGCACTGCATGACGGCCGTGACGGTGCGTCGTCGGAAGCGCGACTGGAGTTCATCCAGCGTGAGATCCATCGGCTTCGCGACGGCGCCGCCGATCTTCAGTCTGTAACCATCTCTGGCAAGGGTCGGAATGGGACCGTGGGCCCGAACGTAGAAGGCGTCTTGCGGGGTGATCAAGGCCGCGCGCAGCCGGTCCCCCGGGGGTTCGGCGTTCAACGGCTCCCGTCGGTGCACGATCATGCCAGGCGCGGCATCCCGGCTCTCGGTTGGCGCCAAGGCGTCCCCGGCGGGGACGTCGGCCGCGGCGGCGGAACCTTGTGGAACGGAACGTCTCTCCGACACGACCGAACTCCTGCGATGTTCGCCCTCAGGGCGAGGCTCGATGGCCGCCCAACGGGGCGATGGACCGGTTCGTTGCCTTACGGAAAAGGCGTTTCCTGCGCCGGCCCCTGTCAGCGACAGCATGACATGCGCCAAGCCATACCGACCGCACGGCTACGCTGACAAGGGCGGATGTCGATCCCGCCGTCGTGGCGTCGGAGAAGCGGGCAGGGTTTTCGGGGAGGGGTGCGCGTTGAAGCGCACCGGCCCGCTCACCTTCGGCAGGCGAAGGGCGGGAAGGTGCTGGCCGTCCCGGCGTTCATGGACAAGATCACCATGGTGTTGGCGAGCTTGAACTCCTCGGCCGAGCGGGGACAAACATCGGCCCTGGTGGTGCAATTCGAGGCGAGAAAGGCTTCGTGCCGCGCCAGGAAGGCCTGTCCCAAGCCCCCGAGGCCCTGCCGTGCGAGGGCGCCGGACCACGCCTGCTTGTAGCGGTCGCATTTGATGTCGTGCCAGCTTCGGGAGTCGTGTTCCCGCGCGGCGGCCGGTGAAGCCCCGATCGCACCACAAAGCAACGACAGGATCGCCAGCCCGGAGATCCGCGTCCCTGATCCGTGTCGCGGCATGCGCGATCCTTTTTTCACATTTTGCACGGCCTTTCCCAAACCCGGCTTGTTCGGGCCGGAGATCCGGTGTCCACACCGGTAGGCCATGCCCGCGCCGGCCGGCCATGCGAACGAGGTGCCGTTCATGAAAGAGCTGGTCAAGGAAAAACCCGAACCCGGCCTGTGGCTGCGGGACGCGCCGGTGCCGGAGGTCGGCCCCGAAGACGTGCTGGTTCGGGTCCATAAGACCGGCATCTGCAGCACCGACATCCACATCTATGCCTGGGACGCCTGGGCGCGAAAAACCATCCCGGTGCCGATGGTCGTC
>CAXSEU010000160.1:0-1366 GCA_964236485.1 uncultured Lichenihabitans sp.
TCCGACGCCGACTTCACGCTCGGCCGCGACCACCACGACGCCGACAAGGCTGTAGAGGCCCGGGTGCCTGACCATGCGGGCGGCGATCCAGCCACAGAAGCGACGCAGGGCGTTCACGCCGGTGTCCGCGGTGCGCATCTGCGACGCGAAGCCGCCCTTTTCGCGGATCAGCAGGATTCCCAGCAATGGGCAGAGCATCAATACCGCCAGGAGGGCGATGATGGTCGAGAGCAATCCGGCCTCGCCAAAGGTCCGGATCAGCTCGGACTGGGTGAACAGCAGCGCCGTGAACGAGAGGGCCGCGGTGGCGTGGGTGAGGACGCAGGCCGGACCGACCACGAGGATGGCGTTCCTGAAGGCCGACATCTTGCTTTCGCCCGCGATCAGCCGATCCCGCGCCGCGAAGGTCAGTTGCATGCTGTCGGAGAAGCTGATCACCATGATGAGCGGCGTCATGATGTTCAGGAACATGTTGAGCCGGAAGTCCATCCAGCCCAGCGAGCCCAGGGCGAGAAGGATCGCGATCAGCGGCGGACCGGCCGCGATGATCATGAAGGAGACACGGCGGAAGAACAGGATGGCAATGACGCAGCCCGCTCCGAAGCCGATCGCGTTGTAGAGCAGCCGGTCGCGCTCCACCGCGTTCCTGATCTCGAGCTGCATAACCGGAACGCCTGACAGCTCGGCCTGCAGGTCGGCACCCGCGAGGTCCTCCTTCATGGTCTTGCGGATCTCGGCCACTACGCCGTCGAGCTTTGTGCCCGACGCGACCTCGGGATCGAGCGCCAGGACCACGAGCGCGAGGTCGCCATCGTCCGACAGCAGCTTGCCGCGGATGATGTCGTTGGATTTGACCTTCTCGATGAGCTGGTCGTAGGCCGCGCCCTCCGGCAACGGCTCCGGGAACAGGGCGGGCGGAATATGTCCGTTCTCGGGTGCCTCGCGGGCCGAGAAGAGGGAGATGATGCCCTTGGTTCCTTCGACGAGCTGCAGGTCGGTGACGAGGTTGCGCAGCTTTTCGAGCGAGTCGCGCCGCAGCAGCGTCTTGCCGTCGACCACCACGAGGACATCGTACTCGTTCGACGGGAAGCGATGCGACACCGATTCGAACTGCTTGAACTCCGGCGTATCGGAACGGAACAGCTGGCTGAGCGAATCGTCGACCTTGAGGCGCGTCACGCCGAAGCCCGCGCCGATCGCCAGCAGCACCAGGATGATCGCGGCGACGACCGGGGCATGGAGCGGGACGAGGCCCAGCCGCTCGAGCCCGAACGCGATGTTGATCTTGCGCCGCGCCGGCGGTGTCCCGAGAGGACCGCCGCGGGACGGCTCCGAAGAACGATGGTCGACCAGACGATTCTCCTGC
>CAXSEU010000160.1:1376-7732 GCA_964236485.1 uncultured Lichenihabitans sp.
TCCTGCGGGGGTTCGCAGCCGGCCCGGCGCGGGTCGGCGGCTCAGCCTTTCCCCATCCGGACGGCGAAATTAAGGGCCTACGGCGCGCGTTCATGGAAGGTTTTGGGAACGCCGTCAAATCGCAGGGACGGCTTCCCGCTCACGCCGGGCCGGGAACGCTGCGGGCGCCCACCGGGAACCCAGCTCTTCTCTTCGCGTCTATGCAGACGCGGCGACGCAATCGGCAGCCCAGGTCCCAAGAGGGGAAAGATGACCGACACGGATACCGAACGGGTGCTCCATATTCGCGTGATCGCGATGCCGGCCGACACCAACCCGGTGGGGGACATTTTTGGCGGCTGGCTCATGGCTCAGATGGATATGGCCGCCGGCAGCGCGGCCGCACGCCTGTCGCGGGGTCGATGCGCCACGGTTGCGGTGGACAAGATGGCTTTCCACTTTCCGGTCCTGGTCGGTGACGAGGTGAGTTTCTATGCCGACGTCCAGCGGATTGGGCGAACCTCGATAGCGATCCACGTCGAGGCATGGCGGCGCGGGCGGGAATCGGAAGAAACCCAGAAGGTGACCGAGGCGTCGTTCACCTTTGTGGCGATCGATGCCGGCAGACGGCCCCGCCTGATCGCCGCGGATAGCGCCCCATAGCGCTCGAGGTCCATGCCCGGGTGATCTCATGCCTGACGGGGGCGCGCCAACATCAGGGGATCCGTAGCCCCGCGATAGGATCCATCGATGGGGCCCTTCTCGTCGGCCATCCAGGCGACGCACGACCGGCTGCCCTCGAAGGAACGGCCGAGGGCAAGGCAGATGGACCGGACCCGCTCGTCGAACTGCCACGGTGGATTGCAGACGAGGACGCCGCTTCCGGCCAGTGACTTGCCCGCGTCCCTGAAGGGCAGGAAAACCGACAGGAGGAGCTTGCGCATACCGGCTTGCAGCAGCGCGCCGCAGAGCCGGTCCATGATGCCGGCGCCCTTGATGGGAAACCAGGCCACGAAGACGCCCGTCGGCCACTTCGAACGTCCCTCGAGGAGGCTCCTGGAAAGGACCTCGACCTCGTCGGTCCGCTCGAACGGCGGATCCACGAACACGATGCCCCGCCGCTCCGGTGGCGGCACGAAGGCCCGGATCGCGGCATAGCCGTCGCGATGGTGCACGGCGACGCGCCGATCGTGAAGGAAGTTGGTCCGGAGCTCCCTTGCGTCCTCGGGATGCAACTCGCAGGCGACCAGCCGATCGTCCGCGCGAAGCAGGCGCCGGACGATCTCCGGCGATCCCGGGTAGGCGGTCAGGTGATGACCACCGACCTCGCGGACGATCCGCAGGTATGAGCTGAGTGCGGGTGCCGTGTTGCCGGCGACCTTGGCGATCCCCTGCTCGGCCTCGAGCGTCCTCGTCGCCCTCTCGGAGCGGAGGTCGTGAAGACCCGTCCCCGCATGCGTGTCCAGGAAGAACAGGGGTCTGTCCTTGCGATGGAGGAGTTCGATCAGCGCGACGAGCGCCGCATGCTTGAAGACCTCCGTGTGATTGCCGGCGTGATAGGTATGCCGGTAGTTCACGGCTCGCCTCCAGCTCGCGGGTTCGTCATCGCTCCGGGATGACCGCGAATCTTATCACGGACAAGGGGCGGGAGACGGGCATAACGTGGTCGATGCCGTCGCGCGATCAAGGCGCCGCCGGAAGGGTCAACTCCGCCCTGAGACCGCCGAGGCCGGATTGCGCCAGCCGCAAGGACCCGCCATAGAGTTCGGCCAGCTCCCTCGTGATCGGCAGACCGAAGCCATAGCCCGGGGCGCTTTCGTCGATGCGCCGGCCGGCGGCCATGGCCTCGATGGTCTGTTCGGGGGACAGTCCCGTCCCGTCATCCTCGATGGCGAGCACGACCCGCGACCCCGCGAGGGTCGCGGCGACGCGAATCCGGTGCCGCGCCCATTTGCAGGCGTTGTCGAGCAGGTTGCCGATCATCTCGTCGAGGTCCTGGATTTCGCAGGCGACCGCGACGGCGGCGCCGACCGTGACGCCCCAATCCAGGTCCTTGTCCGCGTAGAGCTTGGCGAGGACCGCCGCGTGATCGGCGATCCTGGGAGCCAGGAGGATGCGCGCGCGTTCCGCGCCGCCCAATGACGCGGTGCGGGCCCGCGTCAGATGATGGCGGATCCGCCTGTCCATCGTGGTCACCAGAGGCAGGAGCCGCCCGGTGGGATCGCACGCGGATTCCTCGAGCGCGAGCGCCAGGGTCGCCAGTGGCGTCTTGAGGCCATGCGCCAGATTGGCGACATGCCGGCGCGCGCGTTCGAGATTGGCGGCGTTTTGGTCGAGCAGCGTATTGAGCTGGACGACCAGCGGGGCGAGCTCGCTCGGCTGGGCGCCGGTGATCCGCTCGGCTCCTCCGGTGCTGACCCGCGTCAGCTCGGCCCGCAGCAGGGCGAGGGGCCGCAATCCGAGCCGCACCTGCAGCAGCACCGCGCCGATCAGGCCCGCCGCGAGCAGCACGAGCGTGACGATCAAAGGGGTCAAGGCATCGTGCAGCGGCCCGGCAAGGGCCTTGAGCGGCGCGGAAGCCGCGATGGTGACCATCCCGGCGTTGACGGTCACCCGCTTCACGCGCACCCGCAGGGGCTCGTCCGGCGGCCCCAGGCCGTCGATCGCCACGGGCCGCGGGTGATCTTCGAGCAAGGGATGGGCCAGTGTGAAATCGCGCCCAAGGAGCGACTTCGACCGCAACACGGGGCCGGGCGCCAGCACCTCCCAGTACCAGCCCGAGAGAGGCCGCTCGAAAGGGGGACCGTCGACGATGTGCTCCAATGTCAGCGAGCCCGCCGGTCCCTCGCGCAGCGCGTCCGCCACGCTCAGGATCTGCCCGTCGAGGCGGCCATCGACCTGGCCTTGGATGAAGCGGCGCAGCGCCAGATCCATGACGACGCCGGTGACAAGCAGCGCCAGCACGATCAGCACCGAGGCGCCGAGCAGCAGCCTGCCGCTCAGCGATCTCGGCACCCCGATCACGGGGGAGCCCCGGCGGTCAGACGATAGCCTCGGCCGCGCACGGTTTCGATCAGGCCGTGGCCGACCTTGCGTCGCAGCCGGGCGATGATGACCTCGACCGAATTGGAGTCCACCTCGGCGTCCCCGTCATAGACGCGCTCGAAGAGATCGGGTCTCGTGACCACGTGCTCGATCCTGAGGGTGAGGCAGGACAGCACCCGCCATTCGAGCGCCGTCAGGCGGAGCGGCAGCCCGTCCAAGGTGAAGGTGCCGAGCTGCGCATCGAAGGCGAGCGATCCGCAGACGATCACGGGCGAGGCGTGGCCCGCGGCGCGCCGGATCAAGGCGCGCAGCCGCATCACGACCTCCTCCATGCGGAAGGGCTTGACGAGGTAATCGTCGGCGCCGGCCTTGAAGCCTTCGACCTTGTCCGACCACCCGTCGCGGGCGGTGAGGATCAGGACGGGAAGGGTGCGGCCGGCGGCCCGCCATGCTCTCAAGACCGTGACGCCGTTGATCCTCGGCAGGCCCAGATCGAGCACGGCGGCATCGTAAGACCCCGTGTCCCCGAGATGCTGTCCGTCCTCGCCATCGGACGCCACGTCGACGACGAAGTTTTCCTGCCGCAACGCCCGGCCGATGGCGCCGACCAGAAGTTCATCGTCTTCGACAAGAAGTATTTTCATGCCATCACAGTGTTTTCCGGCCAGTCCCTAGATCAGGGAGCTTAACTGAACCTGAACGGTGGAGTTCAGCCTGCGTTGTGGGCGGGTAATGCAAATGTAAAACGTCGATCACAGAGCGAGTCTTCCGCCATGTCCAGCCCACAGAATCCCGACGGCCCGCCCCGGAACCGCATGCCTTTCACGGCGCTCCGATCCGGCAGGCGGCGTCTGCTGGGCGCCGCCGCCCTTGTCGGGGCCTTCGCGGTCGGTGGCGGTGTGACGGCGCTGGCCCTGCAAGGCCGGCAGCCCGCCCTCGTCATGCTCGCCCCGACGCCGATCGCCGCGATGCACGACTGGAGCCCGGTCGCGGTGAAGGGCGAGGTCGCCGAGATCTTCGGCAACAAGTTCATCGTCCAGGACGAGAGCGGGCGCGCGCTTGTCGAGACCGGCCGAACCGGCGAGGACAGGCAGCTCGTTGCCAAGTCCGAAACCATCACGGTCCAGGGGCGTTTCGAGCACGGCTTCATCCATGCCCAGGCGATCTCGCACGGCGACGGCCGCAACGATCTCGTCGGCCCTGCCGGCCCGCCCCATGGCGGCCCGCGCGGCGGGCCGCTGGCGCTGCGGGCCCGGACGGAGCGCCCGGCGAGCCGGCATCCCGCTAAGGGCACCACCGAACCCGCTGGGCGAGACCCGGCCGGAACAACCCGGCGCCAACCGGCGTCACAACAGGAGAAAGCATCATGAAGAGACTTCTGATATCGGGGGTGGCCCTCGCGATCCTGGCTGGCGGGGCCTTGGCACAGGCAGCGCCGCCGCCCCCTCCTGGCGGCCCGCCCGCCATGCCCGGCATGAAGGCGCCGCCTCCCCCTCCCCCCGGTGGCCCCGATGCCATGGATGATGGTCCCGGCGGCCCGCCCCCGCCGCCTCCCGGAGGTCCGCACGGCGGTCCAGGCCCAGGCGGCCATCGCCCGCCCCCGCCCTCGAAGGCCGCGCATTTCCGTATCGAGCACGGCGACACGGCGCTCGACATCAAGTGCGCCGAGGACGAGCCGATGAAGGCCTGCGCCGACCTCACCCTGCAACTGATCGACAAGCTGGAGGCGATGCCGGCCGCGCCGAAACCCTGACGATCGGGAAGGCCCGGAATCCTCCGGGTCTTCTTCCACCTGAGCATTGCAACCACGACGACCAGCCAACCACGACGGGCGAGGTGACGGACATCGTTGCGCATCCTGGGAACACGTCAGGCTTTTTTTTGGAAGGGAAGCTTCCATAAGAGCCTGTGAACGCCCACGCCTTTCCGGGCTGGCGTATGTCCGCAACAGCACGGGATACGGCAGGCGATGATGTCTCCGCAGATCATGACCTGGGCCATCGCGGCCCTCGCCACGGCCGGCGTCATCCTGCACCCCTTCGGCTGGCCCGAGGCCATCTGGGCCGTGGCCGGCGCCGCGTTGCTGGTCGTGCTCGGTCTTCTGTCCCCGGCGGATGCCCTCGCGCGCGTCGGCAAGGGCGCGGACGTCTACCTGTTCCTCACCGGCATGATGCTGCTCTCGGAGATCGCCCGTCAGGCGGGGTTGTTCGACTGGCTCGCCGCGATAGCGACCAGGCGCGCCAAAGGCTCCGCGACCCGGCTGTTCCTGCTGATCTACGGCGTCGGCGCGATCGTCACGGTCTTCCTGTCCAACGATGCCACCGCCGTCGTGCTGACGCCAGCCGTCGCGGCCGCCGTGAAGGCCGCCAGGGCGGAACAGCCGCTGCCTTACCTCCTGATCTGCGCCTTCATCGCCAATGCGGCATCGTTCGTGCTGCCGATCTCGAACCCCGCCAACCTGGTCATCTACGGCAGCCACATGCCGCCGCTGCTGCAATGGCTGCCGCGCTATGCGCTGCCCTCGGTGCTGTCCATCCTTTCCACCTTCATCGTGTTGCGCTGGAGCCAGAGCCGCGACCTGCGGCAGGACATCTCGGGTGACATCGAGATCCCCGAGCTGTCTGCGGCCGGCAAGATGGCGGCTTTCGGCATTAGCGCGACTGCAGTCGTGCTGCTGGTCTCGTCCGGTTTCGATATCCAGCTCGGGCTTCCGACCGCCGTTGCGGGCGCGCTCACGGCGGCGGTCGTGCTGATGTACGACAAGAAAGGCGCCTGGGTCGCGGTAAAGGATATCTCCTGGGGCGTGCTGCCGCTGGTGGCCGCCCTTTTCGTGCTCGTCGAAGCGCTCGACAAGTCAGGCCTCATCCGCATGATCGGCACGCTGCTCCACGATCAGGCTCGGCGATCGGCGACAGGCACCACCTGGGGCGCGGGCGTCATCATCGCCTTCGCCTGCAACCTGATGAACAATCTGCCGGCAGGTCTCATCGCCGGCAACGCCATAGAGGCCGCGCATGTGCCCGCGGAGGTGACCCGTGCGGTGTTGATCGGCGTCGATCTCGGGCCGAACCTCTCCGTGACCGGCTCACTCGCCACCATCCTCTGGCTGACGGCGCTGCGGCGCGAGGGGCAGGATGTCGGGGCCGGCACCTTCCTGAGACTGGGATTCCTGGTCATGCCGCCGGCCTTGTTTCTGGCGATCGGCGCGGCGTGGCTGCTCGGCTGACGAGGACCGCCCATGACCGGCATGCTCACGAACTCGCTCGCCAACCCTTGGCTCCCGTGCCGGGATGCGCCAACTTCCCGTGCGGGAGGGCGCGGACCCGGCCTGC
>CAXSEU010000161.1:0-7675 GCA_964236485.1 uncultured Lichenihabitans sp.
CGCTGATGATCGACTGCCCCCAGCCACGGTGGCAGCATTCCAGCGCCTGCCGCATCGTGTGGGTGTTGCCGATACATTCGAAGGAGAAATCGGCGCCGCCGCCCGTGAGCTCGACAATGGCTTGCACCACCTTGTCGCGGCCGACCGCGTCCGGATTGACGAAATGCGTCATGCCGAATTTCTTGGCCATCTCGGCCTTGGCGGGATTGAGGTCTACGCCGATGATCTTGTCGGCCCCCACCATGCGGGCGCCCTGGATGACGTTGAGGCCGATGCCGCCAAGGCCGAACACCACCACGTTGGCCCCGGGCCAGACTTTTCCGGTGTAGACGACGGCGCCGATGCCGGTGGTCACCCCGCAGCCGATGTAGCAGATCTTGTCGAAGGGCGCGTCCTCGCGCACCTTGGCGACCGCGATCTCGGGCAGCACGGTGAAATTCGAGAAGGTCGAGGTGCCCATGTAATGGAACACCTCGCCGCCGTCGCAGGAGAAGCGGCTGGTGCCGTCCGGCATCAATCCCTGGCCCTGCGTCGCCCGCACGGCGGTGCAGAGATTGGTGCGTCGCGACAGGCAGCTCTTGCACTGGCGACATTCGGGCGTGTAGAGCGGAATGACGTGGTCGCCGACCGTGACCGAGGTCACGCCCGCGCCGGTCTCGCGCACGATTCCGGCACCCTCGTGGCCGAGCACCGCCGGGAACTTGCCCTCGGAATCGAGCCCCGACAAGGTATAGGCGTCGGTGTGGCATACGCCGGTCGCCATGATCTCGACCAGCACCTCCCCGGCCTTCGGGCCGGCGAGCTCGATGGTTTCGACCGTGAGCGGCTTGTTGGCGGCCCAGGCAACGGCGGCGCGGGTTTGCATGGCGATTCTCGCGAAGGTGACGGCGACCCCCGCTGATAGCCGGAACCGCACCGGTTGATAAGGCCTGCCACGCTCGCTATAGGTGGAGCCCCGAGCACAGGGTGGCGCTCACGGCCATGACGATACCTTCCCGGATCAACCGCGACCCCTATGACTTCAGGCTGCCGCTGCGTCCCGACACCTCGGACACCGTGGACCCCCTGGTGGCCGCGCTGATCGATACCCACGCCTTTCGTCGGCTGCGGTCGATCCGTTTCCTCGGCGGCATCGACTACCTGCGGGTCAAGACGCCCAACGGCCGCATGGGGAGCCGTCGCTACACCCGCTACCAGCACTCTCTGGGCGTGGCCCGTCTGGCCCTGCTCTACTGCGAAGAGGCGGCGATTGGCGGGCCCGAGCGGCGCCTCGTCTGCCTCGCCGCCCTGCTGCACGACATCGGTCACGCACCGCTATCCCATTCGCTGGAGCCGGTGTTCAAGCAGATGTTCGACATCGACCACCACGGTGCCACGGCGGCGATCATCCGGGGCGAGGTGCCGCTCGGGCGCGACGTCCACGCCAAGCTGCGCCAGGGCGGCATCGACATCGATCGGCTGCTGCGCCTCATCGGCGGCGAGGAACCGGGGCACGACGGATTCTTCGACGGGCCCATCAACTTCGACACCATCGAGGGCATTCTGCGCACGCAGACCTATGAGAAGCCCGCTCCCAAGGTCGCCAGCCCCGAGACGGTCGTGCTGGCCGCCGCGCGGAGGACCACCGAGGCGGACCGGATCGCGGTCGACGAGTTCTGGTCCTACAAGGATCTGGTCTACCGATTCATCGTCAACGCGCCCCAAGGGGTCCTGGCCGATGCCGCCTGCCAGGCGTTCATGCGCCGCCACGCCGCCGAGTTCGGCCCGGAGGATTATTTCTCCACCGAAGACCGGCTGTTCCGGAAGCTGCCGGGCCTGCAGGCCCTGCTGACCCGGCCGGACTTCGATCATCGGATCGCCGACGAGCTTCAGGCGACGATCCGCTTCAAGGCGCGCCGCTTCATGGTCGATGAGGGCGGCGACTTCTTCGCCCGCCAGGACAAGCTCCGCTATCGGCAGACCAGGGCCGATGGCACGATCGTTCCGCGACGCGACCGCTCGCCCGACACCGCTCCGGGGTGGCAGGATCTCTTCGATGTCGACCCCGGCCATTGATCGCGCCCGCCGCTTCTCGGCCTCCAGACTGGAGCGGCTCCGTGCCTCCATGCCGAGCCTGGTGCCGGCCGGCGTGGCCGTGGTCGCCTGCGGATCCTACGCCCGGCAGGAAGCCTCGGCCGCATCGGATTTCGATTATTTCGCCGTCGCGCCGGCGTCCGCGAGCGAGCCGACGTGGTCGGGCCCGCTGAAGGAGGGCCTCGAGCGCATCGTCAATGTCGCACCGGCCGGGGATGGCGCCTTCGGCAAAGTCGAGACGCGCGAGAGCATGGTGCGCAACATCGGCGGCCAGGGCGACGACAACCAGAAGCTGACGCGCCGCATGCTGTTCCTCCTCGAAGGCGCACCGCTGAGCGCCGAGGATGTTTTCGCGGATCTGCGTCGCGCCATCCTGGACCGCTATCTCAGGGCGGTCTCCCCAGACGAGCCGCTGGCCCTGTTCCTGCTCCACGACGTGATCCGCTACTACCGCACCATGGCGGTGGATTACGAGTTCAAGACGACCGAGGGCGAGCCGCCGAAACCCTGGGGCCTGCGCAAGGTCAAGCTGATGTTTTCGCGCCGGCTGCTCTACGCCGGCGGCCTGTTCAGCGTCGCGGCGACGCTCGAGCCCGGCCGGCGCGCCAAGACGGATCGGCTGGAAGAGCTGCTCGGCCTGCTTGTGACGGACCGCATCGGCGACATCTGCGGCCGTTCGGCGGCGGCCCCGACCCTGCGCAGCTACGACCGCTTCCTGGCCTTCCTCGAAGACGCCGAGGTCCGCCGACGCTTGGAAGCTCTGACGCTGGCCGACCATGAGGATCCGGTCTTCGCCGAGGTCAAGGCTGAGGGTGAGCGCTTCGCCGGCGCCCTGCTGCGGCTTTTCCACGACACCTTCGGACCCGGTCACCCGATCCATCGGGCGGTCGTCCTATGAGCGGGTTCTGACGATGCGGATACCGACGCTGCGGCAGTCGTCGTATGCCTCGATCTTGCGCACGTAGACGCGCACCGCCACGACCTCCTCGGGCACGAGGCAGACGCGCGCCACCTCGTCGGCCAGCCTTTCCTGCAGTTCGACATGCGGTCTCCCGGCGAGATCCATGATGGCGTCATGGATCTCCGCATAGTCGACGACCTTGTCGATGCGGTCTTCGTGCAGGGGGTCGGCCGGCACGACGAGCAGTTCGGCCGAGATCCTGACCCGCTGGGGCGCGCGCTTCTCCGCTTCGTAGACGCCGATGCGCAGCGACAATTCGAGGTCTTCGAAGACGATGACGCGCGAGCCGCTCCCCTGATCCGGCAAGGCGTCGAGGAAATCCGGCTCGGTCTTCACCCGCCTCGAAGCCGCGCGTGCCATGACGATCTCCCAACCCCATCTTCCGGTTGCTTAGAGCATGGAGTCTCGGATGGTCATGGTCGCGCCGCGCCCCTTTCAGGCTCGCATTGGCCGCCGCCAGACGCGCAATGCGCGTCCGTCGATGCAGATGAGCCCGAGGCCGATCAGTCCCATGCCGGAGAAGACTGCCGAGCCCAGCTTTTCGCCGAGCAGGAAGACACCGAGAAAGGTGGCGCTAACCGGCACCAGAAGTGTCACCAGGCTCACGTTGGTGGCGCCGGCGCGAGCGAGGATGCGAAAGAAGATCAGGTAGGCCACCGCCGTACTCGGAACCGCCAGCCCGAGAAGCGCGACCCACGCGCCGGCTGGCGGCACCGGCAGCGCCCATGGCTGGTCCAAGACGAGGCAGAGAGGCAGAGCGATCAGGGCGCTGGCGGAGAGCTGGCCGGTGGCGACCTTGAGAGGCGCCATGCTCCGGAAACGGCGGCCGAAAATGTTGGCGAGGCCGTAGGAGAGGGCCGCCAGCAGGCAGGCGGCCTCGCCGACGAGGTTACTGGAGCCCGCGGCTGCAACGAGGTCGGGTGCCATCAGCACCATCACCCCGAGAAAACCGATCCCGATACCGACGACGCGGCCGGCGGTCAACCTTTCGCCGCCGCCGAAGACCTGCGCCAGGATTACCGTGAACATCGGCGTCGTGGCGTTGAGGATTGCGGCGAGGCCACTGGCGATCCGCGTCTCGCTGAAAATCAGCAACCCGAATGGAACGACGTTGTTGAGGAGGCCCATGATCAGAAATGCCCGCCATGTCGCCCCATCGCGCGGCATAGCCTCCCGGCGCAGGGCCAGGACGAGGTGCAGCAGCAGCGCGGCGATCAGCACGCGGCCGAAGACGATGGTCAGCGGCGGAAGGCTCCCGACCAGCACCTTGAAGAAGTAGAACGATCCGCCCCAAAGCCCGGAGAGAACGAGCAGCAGCGCCCAATCCGCCCTGGCCATGGGCGATGCAGGAACGCCTACCCCCGTCATCACAGGCCCGGCTCCAGGCCCTGGGATGCGCGAGCCCGCCCGGCCTCCACGTCGAGCAAGGCGCGCTTGCGCGCCGGCCCCCAGCGGTAACCGGAGAGCGCGCCATTCTGGCGCAGGACGCGGTGGCAGGGAATCAGCACCGCGATCTCATTGCCGGCGCAGGCGCGGGCGACGGCGCGCACGGCCGTCGGCCGGCCGAGCGCCACCGCCACCTCGGCGTAGCTGGCTGTGGTGCCGAGGGGAATGTCCCGCAGGGCCTGCCAGACGCGCGCCTGGAAGGCGGTGCCCTGGATGTCGAGCGGCAGGTCCAGCGCCTGGGCGGGGGTTCTCAGATGCGCCGACAAGGCATCGATCCAGGCCCTGAGGCCGTCCTGGTCCTCGACCAGCGTGGCGGCCGTGAACCTTCGCCTCACATTCGCGATCAGCCGTTCGGAATCGTCGTCGAAGGCGGCCGCGCAGATGCCGCGCGGGCTCGCGGCGATCAGCATGGGCCCGAGCGCCGTTTCGCCCACGGCATAGCGGATCGTCTCGCCTTTGCCACCCCGGCGGCGCGTCCCCGGTGTCATGCCGAGCGCGGCCCCGGCCGCCGCATAGGCCCGCGACGACGAGCCGAAGCCCGCCGCATAGATGGCGTCCGTCACGGTCGATCCGGCTTCCAGCGCCGTAGAGAGGCGCCTCAGCTTCACGGCCCGCCCATAGGCGCCCGGCGTCACGCCCATGATCTGGGTGAAGACGCGGTGAAAGTGGTGGCGGCTCATGCCGGCTTTGGCGGCGAGGTCCGCCAGCCGGGGCTGAGGCTGGCTTCGTTCCAGCCGCGCGCAGGCGGCCTCGACGGCGCGCCGCTGCGGTTCGACCGCCGTGGCCTCGTCGGGACGGCATCGCTTGCACGGGCGCAGCCCCGCCGCCTCGGCGTCGCGCGGCATGGCGAAGAACCGCAAGTTTTCCGCACGCGCCTGACGGGACGGGCACGAGGGGCGGCAATAGACGCCCGTGGTGATGACGCCGTAGACGAACCGGTCGTCGTCGGCGCGCTCGCGCGCCCGCACCGATTGGAGGCAGCGCAGCGCATCGAGAATCGGGGGGTGGTCAAGCATCGCTGGGCTCCTTTCCCAGTCTCGATAAGCCGCCCTCGGCTTCCCGGCTACCCCGCGCGTTGCTGTTTCATCGCGGCTCCCGCCTCAAGCAGCAGCGGCTTGCCCCACATCCTCGACCGCTTCCGACGAGAGGCCCGGATGCACGGCCGACTGGAACGCCTCGATCGGCAAGGGTCGGCCGACGAAGTAGCCCTGGGCCTCCTGGCAGGCCTCGTCGCCAAGAAACACCAGCTCTTCAAGCGTCTCGACCCCTTCCGCGAGGATCGGCAGATTCAGCCCGCGCCCAAGGCCGAGCACGGCCCGCACGATGGCGGCCGAGTCCTCGCTCCGATGCACTTCGTGCACGAACGAGCCGTCGATCTTGATCTTGTCGAACGGGAAGGCACGCAGATTCGAAAGCGACGAATAGCCGGTGCCGAAATCATCCATCGCGATACGGATGCCGAGCGCCTTCAACTGCCGCAAAGTTCCGAGGGCGCGGTTAAAATCCCGGATGATCGCCGTTTCGGTGATCTCGATTTCCAGCCGCGCCGGGGGCAGGCCGGTCTGCCGGAGGATCTCGCACACCGACTCGGCATAATGAGGCGTGTGCAGTTCGATGGCTGAAACATTGATGGCGATCCGCAACGGCGCGCTCCAGGTCGCGGCCTCGGCGCAGGCGGTCCGCATCACCCATTGCCCGATCTGCAGGATGCTGCCGCTCTCCTCGGCGATCGGGATGAAGACCGAGGGCGAAACCTCGCCCCGCTCGGGATGCCGCCAGCGGACCAGCGCCTCGAAACCGACGATGCGGCCGGTGCCGATCTGGCTCTGCGGCTGGTAGACGACGCTGAGCTCGCGGTTCGCCAGCGACACACGCAACTCGTGCTCGATCAACCTTCTGTCGCGAACCTGGGCACCCATGGCGGCGTCGAAGAACCGGTAGGTGCCCCGTCCCGCCGCCTTGGCGCTGTAGAGCGCGGTGTCGGCGTGATTGAGCAGCGTCTGGCGGTCCGTTCCATCGACCGGATAGAACGCGATGCCGATGCTGCTCGTGACCATCGGTGCCGAGGCCGGGCCGGGGTTCTTGTCCTGCAAGGTGTGCAGGATGGCCTCCGCGTGCTTCCGGGCGGACGCGGGGTCGGTGACCTCGGGCAACAGGATCGCGAACTCGTCCCCCCCGAGCCGCGCCAGGAGCGATCGTTCGCTCAGCACCGCCGTGACCCGCGCCGCCACCGTCTGCAGCAACTCGTCGCCCGCGAGGTGGCCGTAAAGGTCGTTGACCTCCTTGAAGCGGTCGAGATCGAAGGACAGGATGGCGAAGACGGCACCCTCGCCTGCCGCCCGCTCGATCTCCGCGTCGAGCCCCTCGTTGAAACTCGCCCTGTTCGGCAACCCGGTCAGCGCATCGAAATGCGCCAGGAAGCGAATCCTCTGCTCCGCCTTCTTGCGGTCGCGAAGGTCACGAACCGCAACGGCAAAGTGGCGTCCGCCTTCATAGTCGATTTCACGCAAGATGATCTCGACCGCGAAGCCGACGCCGTCGCGTGGGCGCAGCACCGTCTCCACCGGCTGGTTCGGGGACAGGATGAGCTTCCGCATCAGGTCCGGCTCCGTCAGGAATTTGGACAGAGGCTCGCCCTCGATCGCCGCGACATCGCACCCCCCGAGCCCGGCGAAGCTGGCGTTGGCCGTTACGATCGTCGTGCCTCGGCACACCAGCAGCCCTTCGACGGCGGCGTCCGCGAGGCCCTTCATGCGCTCCGTCTCGCGCTCGGCGTGCCACCGCTCGCGCCAATCGAGCGTCAAGCCGGCACCGGCAAAAACCAGGACCGCGATGGTCACCATCGCCACCATGGCACCCAGTTGTTCAGGCGTCAGGCTCCCGCTGGCGGGCCGCGCCATCGCGCCGACCTCGATCGTGACGGCGCCCATGGCGGTGAAGTGGAGGGAGATGACAGCCGCGAATAGCCAAATCGCTCCCCAGACCTGCCGCTTGACGGTGTCGCCGAGTGCGAGCGGCAGCGCGAGCGCACCGAAGCCGGTCGCGACGGCCACCGACAGCACGAGCGGCGGCACATCCCAGGAGATGAGGCCCGAAATGCTCAGCGAGCGCATTCCGACGTAGTGCATCGCCGCGATGCCGACGCCGAGCGCCACGCCGCCGAGCCTCGCCCGGAACCGGCTCGGAAGCGCGAGC
>CAXSEU010000162.1:0-2168 GCA_964236485.1 uncultured Lichenihabitans sp.
ACGGGAGCTGGGAGATGTTCACCGACCGGCACCGCACCGCCTTCTGGGCCGGGGCCGCGGGTCTGATCGGACTGCTCGGGCTGCACTTGCTCGCCAAGAAGAAACATTTCTGAAAGTCGGCGTTCATGAGTTCACCCATCGAAGACTATGCCTTGATCGGCGACGGCCAGACGGCCGCGCTGGTCAACCGGAACGGCGCGATCGATTGGCTGTGCTGGCCGCGCTTCGACAGCGACGCGTGTTTCGCCGCGTTGCTCGGCACCGCCGAACATGGCCGATGGTCGATTGCGCCAAGCGAGCCGGTCCGATCGATCCAGCGCCGTTACGAGCAGGACACCCTCGTGCTGCAGTCCGACACGCTGACCGCCGCCGGTGCCGTTCGGATCATCGACTTCATGCCGATCCGGAAGGGTGATCTTTCTTCCGTGGTGCGCATCGTGGTTGGCCTGTCGGGCACCGTGGCGATGGGCATGGAACTGCGCCTGCGCTTCGACTTCGGCGCCATGCCGCCCTGGTGCGAAGGCAGGCCGGACGGCATGACGGCGACGGTCGGACCGGACCAGGTGACCCTCGTATCGCCCGTGCCGCTGACGGTGGAGGACGATGTCGCGCATGCCTCCTTCGTGGTGGCGGAGGGGGACCAGCACGTCTTCGTCCTCAGCTATGCGTCGGCCAACCGCGCAGCCCCATGCCCGATCAATGGGCGGGCGGCGCTCGAGGAAACGCGCGCGCATTGGACGGCGTGGATCGCCGGCTTCGACGTCAGCCGCACCAGATGGCCGGCCATCGTGAAGCGGTCGCTGATCACACTGCGCGCGATGATCCACAGCGAGACGGGAGGCCTCATCGCGGCGCCCACGGCCGGCCTGCCCGAGGTGCCCGGCGGCGCGATGAACTGGGACTACCGGTATTGCTGGCTGCGCGACGCGACCTTCACGCTCGGCGCCCTGGTCAATGCCGGTCTCAAGCGCGAAGCGACACAATGGCGGGACTGGCTGCTCCGCGCCGTCGCGGGGGCGCCCGAGAAAATGCGGATCATGTATCGCGTCGACGGTGCGCGCCGCCTCGGCGAGTGGACCGTCGACGGACTGCCGGGATATCGCGACGCGAGACCGGTGCGCATCGGCAATGCGGCGTCGACTCAGCATCAGATCGACGTCTACGGCGAGGTGTTGGACTGCCTGAGCTTCGCGCGGCGGGCCGGCGTCGAGGTCACGCCCCATCAGGTCGCGGTCGAGGCGAGGATCCTCGATCATCTCGAGAAGGTGTGGCATACCCCTGGCTCCGGCATATGGGAATCGCGCGCGGAGCCGCGCCAGTACACCTATTCCAAGGTCATGGCCTGGGCGGGCTTCGACCGCGCGATCCGGGACGGTGATGCCCTCGGCGACCTTTCGAGCGAGCGCCGCACGCACCTCGAAACGCTGCGCCGGAGAATCCACGACGACATCTGCCGTGAAGGCTGGAACCCGGGACTCGGCACCTTCACGCAGAGCTATGGCAATGAGGCACTGGACGCGAGCCTGCTGCTCTTGCCAGCGGTGGGTTTCCTGCCGGCGGACGACCCGCGCATGGCCGCGACCATCGCCAAGATCGAGGCCGAACTGTCGGAAGGCGGCCTCATTCGACGCCAGAAGGCCAAGGCGGATGGGCCGAACGAGGGCGCGTTCCTGGCCTGCTCGTTCTGGATGGCCGACTGCCTCGCGCTGCAAGGCCGACACGACGAAGCCGTGGCGCAGTTCGAGCGCGTGATCGCCCTGGCCAACGATGTCGGCCTGCTGTCCGAAGAGTACAACGTGCCGGCACAACACCTCGCCGGCAATTTCCCCCAGGCGCTCACCCATCTGGCGCTTGTCAACACGGCTCTCGGCCTGTCGGGTCCGGTGCTGCATCGGGGCGGCGGTTGACCGATGTCGCGCCCGAACCACTCGATCCGCACCTGCACGGCTCACCTCGATCCCGGAGGAGACGCATGATCCGCAACCCAATCCTGAGAACCCTGTCTCGCGCCTGCCTCGTCGTCCTGTTCCCGTTCAGCGCCGTGGACAAGATCGTTCACTGGGGAGAGGCGATGAAGCAGGCGAAGTCCGGTCCCGCGCCGCTGGCGGCGGCCGCGCCGGAGCTCCTCGTCGCCGCCATCGCGGTGGAGACCATCGCGCCGCTCTGCA
>CAXSEU010000162.1:2178-7653 GCA_964236485.1 uncultured Lichenihabitans sp.
AGTCACGTGCCCACCGGTCTGGGCCAGGATGACCTGCTCGGTGCCGCCGCTCTCGCCGCCTTCTGTGCCGCGACGGCGGTGCTCTATCACCCCTTCTGGCAGCACGACGACCTCTTCGCAAAGGGCAAGAGCACCGGTCGAGAGGAGTTCTGGGAGTTCCTCAAGAACTTCGGCCTCGCGGGCGGGCTGATGCTCGTCGCTCTCGAAGACAAGGACGGACGTGCGCTGCCGCGGCCGGGAGAGCTCGATGCGCTCCGGACATCGGGGAGGCCGGGATGACACACCCGGGCGTCACCGGACATCTCCTGCAAGCGCCAGGCCCGCCGAAGGTTCTGAAGGATGCCAAGGCGGTCGTCATCGACGACCATTCCCTGCTCGACGTGCTTGATCCCGACGCTCCCCTGCTGTGTCTCTACGAGCATGCCTCGTTCTGCGAGGGAACGGTGTGGGACGCGGCTCGGAAACGGCTCGTCTGGTCCGACGTCGTAGGCCGCCGAGTGCTGGGCTTGCGTGGCGACGGTTGCGTCGAGGTCGTGGTCGACAACACCGATTTCATCAACGGGAACGCCGTCGACCGCGATGGCCATCTTGTCCATTGCGAGCACGGGCGGCGTTGCATCAGCCGCTCCGACCACGACGGCGAGGCCGTCCCGTTCATCACCCATTTCGAAGGCCGGCGCTTCAACTCGCCCAACGACATCACGCTTGCACCCGACGGTACCCTCTGGTTCTCCGATCCGACGTTCGGGCTCACCATGCCCAAGCAGGGCTCGCTGCGCCACCCGGAACTCGATCACCGCAGCGTCTACCGCTACGATCCCGACAGCGGGGAAACGCGGCGGATGGCTGATTTCGAGCAGCCCAACGGTGTCGAGTTCTCGCCCGATGGCCGCATTCTTTACGTCTCCGACACGTCCCGCGCGCTTGATGGCGGCCGTCACGAGATCGTCGCCTTCGACATCGCGGAAGACGGGACGTTGTCGGGGCGCCGACTGTTTCGCCAGATCGATCCAGGCATTCCCGACGGTCTCGCGGTCGATGCGCGTGGCTGGATCTGGACCACCTCCCAAGCCGGGGTGCAAGTCTTCGCGGCCGACGGCACGCGGCTCGGCATGGTGCCGACGCCCAATCTATGCGCCAACTGCGTGTTCGGCGACGAGGACGGCCACCGCCTCTTCATCGCCGCCGAGCATATGCTGCTCGCCATCGACCTGCGGCACTGAGCCAGTGGAACGACACGACCTTCATTGCCGCGTGGCATGCCCTTCGGAGGACCCATGACCGAACAGCCTAAAATGCCCTATTGGCACGTCTACGTGGATGCGGACGGCGTGAGCCGCCAGGCGCGATGCGACATCGCGAACTTTGCGCTGAAGAGCATCGGCGACGGCGTCGAGCCACAGTGGAACGACAAGATGGAGCCGAGCCAGGCGGGCGTGACCTTCACGGTCCTGCCCGTCGGCTGGGTCGGCGAGTGGCACGAGAACCCCAAGCCGCAGTGGATCGCCATCCTGACAGGCCGCTGGTTCGTCGAGACCATGGATGGAACGCGGGTCGAAATGGGGCCCGGCGAACTGATGATGGGTGAGGATCAGGGTACAAAAGGCAAGAAGGGCCATCGCTCCGGAACGCTCGGCGATCAGCCTTGCACGATGATCGTCACCGGGCTCGATGTCGCGCCGACGATCGATCAGCCAGGACGGTTCAAGTAGCGCCTTCGCGCGCCGGCTGGGGGGCGACAGGTGCCAGGCCTGACCCGGGCATCGCATCCGAGGCGCTCAGAGCTCCCCGCGCCGCGCCAACGTCTCGATGCGATCCGCCGTTCGCAGCGCGACGGCCTGGATGGTCAGGGCCGGATTGACGCCGCCGACGGTCGGAAACACCGAGCCGTCGCAAACCCACAGGTTCTTGATATCCCAGGACCGACAATCCGAGTCCACGACGCTGGTGCGGGGATCCGCGCCCATGCGCGCGGTGCCACCGAGATGGTTGTAATCCTCGGCCTGCCGGAACAGGTTGCGGACGCCGGCGGCCTCCATGCTCTGCTCCATCTGGTCGAGCCCGTGGGCGATCAATGCTTTGTCGTTGGCGGTCAGCGAATAGGTGATGCGGGTGATCGGCAGCCCATATTGGTCGGTTTCATCCGCGAGCGACACACGGTTTTTCTCGTCCGGCATCGCCTCACCGACCATCTTCACACCGACCTGGTGGTTGTAGTTCTGCATGCTGCGCCAGAGGTCTTCGCCCCAGAGCCCCTTGGATCCCGTGACCACCGTGGCCCACTCGATCGGCAGCGGCCCCTGTCCCATCCAGCAGTAGCCGCCGTGGAAGTCCTTGCGGTCGTCATAGTTCCAGTGCTCGGTGATGGTCGTCGAGGGTGGCGCCTTGCTCCACCGAATTTCCTCCTCGACGTCGCCGAAGACGGCCTGGTTGGGCTGCGTCATCAGGTTCTTGCCGACCAGCCCTGACGAGTTGGCGAGACCGGCGGGAAACCGATCGTTCGCGGACATCAGGAGAAGGCGTGGCGTCTCGATGGCATAGCCCGCCACCACGACATTGCGTGCTTTCTGGAAGCGCCACCGGCCTTCCCGAAAGTAATGCACGCCGGTTGCCCGGCCTGATTGGTCGGTGTCGATCCGCCCCACCATGGCGAGGTCGCGGATCTCGGCGCCGGCTGCGATCCCCCGCGGGATCCAGGTCACCAACGCACTCTGCTTCGCGTTGGTAGAGCAGCCGAAGCGGCAAAAGCCCCGATACACGCAAGGCGGGGACTTGCCGCGCGGGGCGGACACCGTCGCGAGCGGCGTCGGCGTCCACTTCATGCCCATGGCCTCCGCGCCCTTGGCGAGGACCATGCCGGCCGCGTTGACCGGATGGGCGCGATAGGGATAGCGCGGGCGCTTCGGGCCCCAGGGATAGGTGACGGGGCCCGAGATGGACAGCGCCCTCTCGGCCTGACCGTAATAGTCCCACATTTCGCGCCAATCGAGCGGCCAGTCGGCCCCGTACCCGAGCAGGCTGCGTGCCTTGAACCATTCGGGCCGGAAACGCAGCGACACCATGGCGAAATGCACGGTCGAGCCGCCGACCGCCTTGCCGCTGTTCTTTCCGCCCATCGTCAGCGGGTCGTCACCGTCGACGATGCGCTTGTCCATCCAGTAGAGCTTGTTCTGCTCGGTCTCGTCGGAAGCGAAATCCTCGAGTGGCCGGAAGAACGGACCGGCGTCGAAGGCAACGACCGAAAAGCCCTTCTCGGCAAGGCGACAGGCCAGGGTTCCACCTCCCGCGCCGGTGCCGACCACGGCGAAGTCCACCGCCTCGTCCTCGCGATACTCCCGCATCGCGGTCCACCCGCCGGGCTCGAAGACGTCGGGGGCACGCCCGTCCTTGGCGCGTACCCTCTCCATCGGGTCGTCCACGGCCTCAGACGACACGTTCGTTCTCCTTGCGCGCCTTGGCCTCATCGCCGCTGCCGTGCGCCTCGGCGGCTTCCCACGGATCGCGCATGTTCTTGTCGAGCCGGACGTAGCCGCGGGGGCTCGCCGGCCCGCCGAACCCCATCTCGTTCCATGCCGTGGGATGGGCATAGTAGGCGTTGACGATGTCGTGCAGCACCCGCTTGCCGAAGAACAGGTCCGACGGCATGTCGCACCAGAGCGGACCCTTGAGGGCGCCCTGCTGCATGCGCTTGAGAAGACCATCCTGCTCGGCCGGCGGAAGCAAGTGGAAGGCGTTTCCGCAGGTCTCCTTGGCCTCGGCGTCGAGCGCCGCCATCCCGGCCTTCCAGGCCTCGCCTTGCGGCAGCAGTCTGGCAAGCCGGTAGCCGTCGATCTTGTCGAGGAACATCTTTTCATCCACGTAGGATGGGACCGGCACGGCGGGGCGGTCGGGCGGCTGGGGCAGGATGCGGGCGCAGATGGCCCGCAGCGTCGCCCATTCGGCGGCGTCGAAGTAGCGCGGCCCGGGATGCACGGCGAGGCGCTTGTCGATCGCGCGCCGTGTCGGCTCGTTCCATGACAGGGTCCGACGCTTGTCGAGGACGTCGTAGCCGGGAAAGCGCTCGCTCATCGTTGAGACCTCTCGATGAGGGAGAGGGCCGCGAGGCCTCCGACGGCGAGCCCCGAGAAGCTGGGCGGCGCCGGGATGGGCGGCCCGTCGAGGACGTTTTGCCGCCAGTTCTTCCAGCCTCCCATGGCGCGCGACACGCCGTAGCAATGGAAGCCCACCCCCGCGAATCCCAGCACCGAGGTCACGCCGAGCCAGAAGCGGGCGAAGCCGCGTTTGCGACGTGAGGGACGCAGCGCCGCTTCCGCCATCACGGCCGCCGCGATCGGGGGAAGCGTCACCGGGAGGTACATGGCCGGGTTCTGGAAATTGCCGCGAAAATGCAGCAGGCCGGCTTCGCCCACGGTGCCGATCAGGCCGATGCTGGTCAAGGCCGCGACGACCCGGCCGGCCGGAAGCCCCAGCAGCGTCGCCTCGCCGTGTTTCTTCGCATTGCCGGCCAGCCGGTCCGCGGCGAGGCCCGACAGCCCCGACAAGGCCAGGGCCGCCGGGGCGCCGAGCGGCGCCCCATAGAACAAGTTCTCCCACCGGAACCCACCGGGCCGTCTGACGACGTTGTAG
The DNA here is from genome assembly GCA_964236485.1 of uncultured Lichenihabitans sp. Classification (GTDB taxonomy): domain Bacteria; phylum Pseudomonadota; class Alphaproteobacteria; order Rhizobiales; family Beijerinckiaceae; genus Lichenihabitans. Next base: position 6,805 of record CAXSEU010000162.1, read on the forward strand.
ACATGGAAGCCGGTGCCGAGCGCCCCGACGGCGATCGCCGCCGCATAGGTGACGGTCCGCGCCTTGTGGCTGTCGCTCTCTGCCGCACTCATTCCGTGGATGCTCGAGGCGATGTTCAGGGCCGAGGAGACGATCGGCAGCACCATGGCGGGATTCTTGAACGAGCCGCGATAATGTTCGATCGCGCTGTCGAGGAGGACCGAGATGCCGATCAACGCCGCGGCGCCATGCAGTTGTCGCGCGGGTCCGTCATGGGCAAAGGGTACGGGTTCCGGAAATCCGGAGGCAGGCTCGGTCCGCTCCCGGCTCGCCAAGCCGCCCTGATCGACCTCGGAGTCGGCGGTGTCCGCGACGGGCCTCGGCCCGGATTTCTCATCGCTTCGCATGCGGCTCCTCTCAGGAACGGATCTCCCCAGCGCCCGCTCTTCGGCGCGTCGGGGATGGTGAGGCCCGCGCTTCCGGCGCGCGGGCATGACATGGGCCGTCCGGGCGCCGGCGGATCTCAGTCCTTGCTCGGGAGGATACCCGCGAGCACCTGCTTGGCGCTGTTCTTGAGCACGCTGCCCAACTCTGGTTCGTCGACCATCATGGTCAGGAAATGTTCGGCGTCTTTCAGCGTGATGTGCGGGGGCAAAGGCGGCACGTTCGGGTCGGCGTAGACTTCGAGGATCACGGGCCGGTCGGCGGCCAGCGCCTCGTCCCAGGCCGAGCCGAGCTTTTCCGGATCGTCGACGAAGATCCCTTTCAGCCCGATCAGCTCGGCATATTTGTGGTAGGGGAAATCCGGGATCGATTGTGTCGACTCGGTCTTACCGTCGCCCAGCTGAACCCGCTCCTCCCAGGTCACCT
>CAXSEU010000163.1:0-6953 GCA_964236485.1 uncultured Lichenihabitans sp.
CGCCGCGGGCCCAGAGCCAATTTTCCGCGATGATGGCGGCGTCGACCTCGGCGGCCGGATAGGTGCCGAACTCGAGGGCGATGAAGGTGATGGCAGCCGCCCCGATCTCCCGCAGCCAGATGTACTGAGTGAGGCCGGGGATGACCTCCGAGGTGGAGGTTCCGAGCATCGGCTCGGTCAGGCTCGGGCCGTACCAGTCGCGCGCGCGGGCCTGGCCCGGCTCGCCCGGGCGGCTGCCGCAGATGGGTTCGCCGTAGCCGTAGCGGCCAAGGCCGGTGTGGAAGTCGATCACGGCCACCTGGGCGCGGCTCCCGAGATCATAGTCCCGGATGATGGCTTCGAGGGTCAGCCGCGGCCAGGTCGGGGCCGTGCCACCGTAATGGATGCCGGCCGGGTCGATATGCTGGCCTGCCGTGCGGGCGCGCCGCAACGCCGCCTCGCCGTGGGTCTGCCTATAGGCCTCGATCGCCGCTTTCGCCTCCGCGAAGGCCTCGCCCTCCAGCGACGCCGGGCAGAAGGCCTCCTTCAGCGCGGCATAGCCGGGGTTGTCCGGCGGCGGCTTGGCGAAGTCGAGCCCATTGCGGTTGAGATCGACGTTATTCTCCGTGACCCGCCGCAGCCAGGCGAAACCATAGGGGTTCAGCGCGTGGACCAGCAGGGCGGCAGTGTCGTCCGGCAGGCCCGCCGGGCCGCCGGAGAGCATCCAGTCGAGTTGCGCACCCGAGCCGCAGAACCCCTCGATCCCGTGGGTGGCGGCCGTCATGACCATGACGGTGCTGGCATCCCTGGCGCCGAACCAGGCGACGTCGGTCGCGAGTTCCTCGCCTGACGGGCCGCGGCTGGGGTTGACGTAGGACCGGACCGGAGCGCCCTGCTTGGCGCAGGCCAGCATGAAGCGCGCGCGCGCCGCGGCATAGTCGGGCGCGAAGCAGGCGGCGAGATGCGCGTCGATGACCATGATGGCTCCGATCCGAGGTCGCGGGGGCAGCGCTCAGGCGGCGCGCCGGTCGTCGTTCCAGTCCTTGAAGCGGTTCCAGGCCAGCCAGAAGGATGGCCCGAGGGCAAGGATCGGATGAAAGGCGCGCTCGCGCGGCGGGCCGAGGCGGACCGGCAGCATGTCCGCAGCGCCCGTGGCGACGAAACGGGCCAATGCCGCTCCCATCGCGGTGGTGACGGCGATGCCGCGCCCGTTGCAGCCGATGGGGGCGTAGAGCCCTCGGCCGACCGACCATATCTCCGGGAGGAAATCGGGCGTGGTGGCCACGACCCCGTTCCAGGCATAGGCCGCGTCGAGCTTCGGCAGGTCCGGCAGGTATCCGTGCAAGCGGCGCAAGAAGTAATCCCCCATTCGCGCCACCGCCCCGGCATCGTTGAACAAGCCCAGCCCGCCGGTGACGAGGCGATTGTCCGGGCTCCAACGATACGCGAACGTGTGGTGATGGAGGTCGGCGACCGGGGTGCGGCCGGGCAGGATCCGGGCACGGATCGCGGCGTCGAGCGGTTGCGTCGCGACCTGATAAGGGCGTGCCGGGATCAGGCTGCGCGTCACGGCCGGCACGAGGTCGCCGGCCAGGGCGTTGGTGGTGAAGAACACCTGCTCGGCGAAGACCCGGCCATGCGCGTGGTCGAGGCGCCACCGGCTGCCGTCGGCCGCGAAGCCGGAGACGCGCACCCCGTCATGCAGCGACGCCCCGGCCGCAAGGGCTGCGCGCGCGAGTCCGCGCAGGTAGGCGAGCGGATTGACCTGTCCCCCCGTCGGCTCGATCAGCGCGCCATGGTAGATGGTGGTGCCCGTCAGCCGGTCCGTCTCTCCCTTGTCGAGCAGCCGCGTGGATTGGCCGAAGGCCTGCCAGCGCCGCACCCTGTCGGTCAACGCCGCGAACTTCCGGGCCGTGTTGGCTGGCTGGATCCAGCCGGTCTGCTCGGCGGCGCAATCGATGCCGAGGCGACGGACGAGATCGAACAGAACGGTGCCCGATCCGCCGACGAAACGCGACAGCTTCTCCCCGCCCTCGCGGCCGAGCAGCGCGGCGATCTGCTCAGGCCCCCGCCCGCCCGGAAAGCTCGGGACCACGAAGCCGGTGTTGCGGCCCGAGGCGCCGGAGCCGATCCGCTCGGCTTCCAGCAGCACGCAACCGATCCCCGCCTCGGCAAGGTGCAATGCGAGCGACAGGCCGAGGATGCCGCCGCCGACGATCGCGACGCCGGTCCGCACGTCGCCGTCGATGGGCGGCAGAGACACGGCCGGCGGCGTGAGGGCGGACCAGAGCGACCGGTCGAACGTGTCGAGGCCGCCGCGGTGGCGTCCACGTGACAGGGACCGAAGCGTGGGCAACACCGCGCATCGAGCTCCCGTCCCGGCGATATTGCCCTCCCGACCCGCGTCCACGCAATGCCCTTGCCTTTAAGATGTCACGTAGGATATCAACAACGCATGCACGGCTCAAGGTCTTCGGTCGAGGCGCCGGCTCACGGGGACCGTCCGCGCTCCACCTTGGCCGCGCACCACGCGACGTGAGTAACGCTCTTGGACCGCGTCGAGGGTCCTCGCCCGAACCGGTCTTGTCGATGCCCCGTATCCTGGTCGTCAATCCCAATAGTTCCGAGGAGATGACGCGGTCGATCGACCGCGGCCTCGACCTCATCCGCGGCCACACGCCGTTCGACATCGTCTGTGCGACGCTGGCCGAAGGGCCGCCCGGCATCGAGACGCAGGCGCATATCGAGAGCGTGGTGCAGCCGATGGTGGCGCTGATGCTCCGCCAACGGGCAGATGCCTATGTGGTCGCCTGCTTCTCCGATCCGGGTCTTGCCCTCGCGCGCGAGGCACTCGACGCTCCGGTGGTCGGGATCGCGGAATCGAGCATGCTGCTGGCGCTGGGGCTCGGCTACCGCTTCGGCATCATCGCGATCCTCGACGCCTCGGTCCGCCGTCACCTCCGCTACGTCAGGAGCATCGGCCTCCAAGAGCGACTTGCCGGAGACCGGGCCATCAACCTCGGGGTGCATGATGCGAGCGGCGATGCCGCGGTCGCGCGCATCATCGAGGTCGGCAAGGAGCTGCGCGACCGCGACGGCGCCAACGTCCTGATCCTGGGCTGTGCGGGCATGGGCCTGCGGCGCGAGGCCATCGAGGCGGCCGTCGGGCTTCCGGTCATCGATCCGACCCAGGCGGCCGTGGCGCGCGCGATCGGCCTCGTTTCCCTCAACTACAACCGGGCCGCATGAGCGAGGCCGCGCAACCCTCCTACGACCTCGTCGTCGCGGGTCAGTTGGTGACGCCGGACGGCATCGTGCCGAACGGCTGGCTGGCGATCACCGGCGGTCGCATCGCCGCCGTCGGCACGGGTCCGCGTCCCGCCGCCACGGAGATGTTCGACGCGGGCGCGCGCTGGGTTGTTCCCGGCGCCGTCGACGGCCAGACCCATGCGGGTAGCTACCAGGGGCTCAAGGGCCTGGAGCCGACCACGCGCTCGGCGGTGGCGGGCGGTGTCACGACGCTGGTCGACATGCCCTACGACAACCCCGACCCGCTCGACACGGTGGCGCGGCTGGAAGCCAAGGTCGCGGCCATCGCGACGCACGCCTATTGCGATGTCGCGCTCTATGGCACCGTCGCCAAGGGACAGGGCCCCGGCGCGGTCGCGGCGCTGGCGGGACGCGGCGTCTGCGCCTTCAAGATCTCGGCCTTCGAGAGCCATCCCGTGCGCTTCCCCCGCATTCCGGCCGACGAGACGCTCGACCTCCTGGAGGTCGCCGCCGGTCTCGGCCTGCCGGTCGGCCTGCACAACGAGGACCAGGAGATCGTGCGGGCCCGGGTGGCGCGGTTCGCGGCCGAAGGCAAGACCACCATCGAATACCACGCGCCCAGCCGTCCGCCCGCGGCCGAACTCGCTTCCACGGCGGAGTTCCTGGAGCTCGGCGCGGCAACCGGCGCCCATGTCCACATCGTCCACATCTCGGTGCCGCGCGGCTATGATCTCGTCGACCGCTACCGGGCCGAGGGATTCCGGGCCACCGCCGAGATCTGTGTCCACTACCTCACCTTCGATATCGCCGAAGACGGTCCGCGCTGGGGCGCCAAGCTCAAGGTGAACCCGCCGATCCGCGCCGGGATGCGCGAGGGGCTCTGGGCGGCCTTCGACCGGGGCGCCGTCGAATTCGTGTCGTCCGACCATTCGAGCTGGCCGGTGGACGGCAAGCTGACGCCTTCGGTCTTCGACGCCGGCGCCGGCATCCCCGGCCTCGAGACGCTGGTGCCGGCCTTCTACACCGCGCTGGCGCGCCGTCGACCGGACCCGATCCTGACCCTGGCCCGGTATCTCTCCGAAAGGCCAGCGAAGTTCTTCGGTCTCTGGCCGCGGAAGGGAGCGCTGATCGTGGGCGCCGATGCCGATCTCGCCGTGGTCGAACCGGCCACCTGGTTCTACGATGCCGCGGCCGCGCACGACGGACTGTGCTGGAGCCCCTATGACGGGGAAACGTTCGCGGCGCGTGTCACCGCGACCTTCGTGCGCGGCGCGATGGCGTGGGATGGGGCGGCCATCCGTGGACACGCCGGCTTCGGGCGCTACGTGCCCCGCCTGCCGCCGGCCAGCACCTGAACCACCGCGAGAGGACACGTTCATGACCGGGGTCATCGATGGCCATACGCGCGGCGTGTTCGTGATCGCGGCAACGCCGTTCGACGATGCGGGCGCGCTGGATCTGGCGAGCACCGACAGCATGGTGGATTTCTACCTCGCGGCCGGCGTGGACGGACTGACGATCCTCGGCATGATGGGCGAGGCGGCGAAACTCTCGCCCGACGAGGGCACCGTCTTCCTGCGCCATGTGCTGAATCGGGTCGCGGGCCGCGTTCCGGTCGTCGTGGGGGTGAGCAACGCCGGCAGCGACAACCTCGTCGCCTTCTCGCATGCGGCGATGGCCGAGGGGGCGGCCGGCGTGATGATCGCGCCGCTTCCCACCCAGCGCACCGAAGAGCAGGTGATCGGATATTATGCCGACCTCGGGCGCCGGCTGGCAGCCGATGTGCCGGTGGTGGTGCAGGATTTCCCCCAGGCGACCAGCGTCTTCGTCTCGGTCGCGACTGTGGAGCGGATCGTCGAGGTCTGCCCGCAGGTCGTCGCCTTCAAGCACGAGGATTGTCCAGGCCTCGCCAAGCTGTCGGCGCTGCGCGCCAACGACGCCAAGCGGCGCCGCATCTCCATCCTGGTGGGCAACAGCGGGCTGTTCCTGCCGCAGGAACTGGCGCGCGGCGCCGACGGCGCGATGACGGGCTTCGCCTATCCAGAGATGCTGGTCGAGGTCTGCCGGGCCTATGCGGCCGGCGAACCAGGCCGGGGCGAGGACATCTTCGACCTCTACCTGCCGCTGATCCGCTACGAGTCGCAACCCGGCCTGGGGCTCGCGATCCGCAAGGAGGTGCTGCGCCGGCGCGGGGCGATCGGCTCCGCCATGGTGCGGGCGCCCGGCGCGAAGCTCAGCGCCGCCGACCTTGCCGAACTCACGGGACTGATGGACCGGCTCCAAAGCAAACGCGACGGGCGCCGCTGAGGCGGCGTGCGGAGACCGTTACTGCCGCGGCGGAGTGCAGGCCACCGCCACGACGAGGCCCTTCGGTCCGACGATGTGGCGGTAGCGGTAGACTTTGGGCAGGTACACGGCCATGCCCGGCGTGAAATGGACCTCGCGGCCCTCTTCCTCAATGATCTGGCGCGAGTCGCCTTCGAGGCAGTAGAGCACCACCTCGTCATGGCCCTTGCCCTCGACGATCACGTCGAAGTTCGGCTGATAGGTCGTGATGTGGAACGACAACGAGGCACCCTGACGCTCGTTGGTGACCAAGCGATGACTGTGTTCCTGCCCCTCGTAGATCCAGACCTTCGGCACGTCATCCTGCCGAACCCACTGCATTTCCTGCTTTACGAACTTCACGTCGTCCGTCATGCCATGCGTCCCCTCGCGCGCTCATCTCGTTTTGATATGGCACAAGATACATCAGATCAATGACTGTTCGCACGTCGTTGCTCTAGCCGGGGGCCTTGACAGTGTGTCGCGCCCATGCTCACTTTGATTGATCGACAGAGCTGGCGTAGACTGATCGCTGTCTCGTTTGTTGCGGGCGATAGAGGCAACCCGTCAACCTCGATACTTTAGATTATGTTCGAGCTGCCCTGAAGCACGCTTTTCGAGGCTCTCATCGGTTCAAAACGACCGAAGTGACGCGTGATGCTCGCCGCAGCAACGGCGGTGATCGCGCGAGACGCTGCCCGCCGACGAGTTCGTCCGAAGATGACGACCCGTTGCCTGCCTGTCGAAGGCGGCGGGCCAGGAGGGAACCCGGCCATGCGCATTGTCATTCTCGCGGTCACGGTCGGCATCGGGTTCGTGGCCATTACGTCCGCCCGGGCGCTCGATATCGAGGGACGCACCTGCGACCCGGACGGCGCCATCACGGTGGGGGGCGAGCTTTGCTCGCCCGGCTCCGTGGACGTCGTCAAGCAACCCTTCGAGTTGCACGCCAAGAAGCGCAACATCGCCATCAAGGCGGATGCGGCGCTCGGACTACCGGCGGCCTTCGATGCCTATGTCTTCGACTTCAATGGATCGAACACGTCCGGGTCCGTGGCGCCGCCCGTGTTTCACGTGCCCAAGCGGACCGACGACCCGCGCCCCAGCCTCGGCCACCTTCGGTTCGAGTTGCACGACGACCTGCCGCCGGTCCTCAACAATACGGTCATGGTCAACAGCGTGGTGCCCGGTGGCGACCAGCCGATCAACATCCATACGCACGGGCTTCTGGTAACGCCCATCGACGCGCACGGCCATGGCCGCTACGGCGATTTCGTCGGCGTCCTCGGCTGCCCGAAGTCCGGCGCGGCCACCTGCCCGGCGGACATGAACGCCATGCATGCCACCGAGATCTGCGGGTTGGCCCGCGCCGCCGCCAA
>CAXSEU010000163.1:6963-7649 GCA_964236485.1 uncultured Lichenihabitans sp.
CATGGCCACGAAGTGTTGCTTGGGCCAGTACCCTATGACATCGATGTGCCCGGCTCGCATCCGGCCAGCCTGAACTGGTTCCACCCACACGCCCACGAGATTTCCTCGCCGCAGGTCGGTGCCGGCCTGGCGGGCGTGCTGACCGTCGGCACGCTCTGCTCCGACCGGGTTTTTTCGGCCGCGGAGCGCCGGACGTTCTGCACGGAGGGCCCGAACGAAGAGCCGGTTCTGAAATCGGACGCGCTCAAGGAACGCGTGCTGATGCTCAAGGACCTGCAGGTCTACGAACATCGGCAAGGTGAAGGCGGTGAAGGAACGCCGCCCAGCGCGGAAGGCTATCGCATCGTCCCATTGTGCAAGCCCGATCCCGGCAAGGCCAGCACCGACAGCCCTGACCGGACCGGCATATTCGACCGCGGGTTCTGCCGACAACAACGTCAACCTCGCGGGCAACTGGCTGTTTACCATCAATGGGCAGATCCAGCCGACGATCTCCATGATACAGGGCGTGGCGGAGTTGTGGCGCATCGCCAATGTCAGCTCGAACGCGACCTACCGGCTCTCGCTGTGCAAGGACGCCGTCCTTGCGGATGCGACCAAACCGGCCCTCGGCGACTGTGCGACGAAACAGGAGTCCCGGGTGGTCAGTCTCGATGGCGGCCAGAACCCCACGCAGCAGGGCCTGT
>CAXSEU010000164.1:0-3821 GCA_964236485.1 uncultured Lichenihabitans sp.
GCCGTCGACCACGACGACGTCGGCGCCGGACTTCACCGCGAGCGCGACATCGTAATAAGGCCGCGAGCCGCCGACCTTGACGAAGATCGGCTTCTGCCAGTCGGTGATCTCACGCAATTCAAGGATCTTGATCTCGAGGTCGTCGGGTCCCGTCCAATCGGGATGGCGCGACGCCGAGCGCTGGTCGATCCCCTTGGGCAGCGTCCGCATGGCGGCGACGCGGTCGGTGATCTTCTGGCCCAGCAGCATGCCGCCGCCGCCGGGCTTGGCGCCCTGACCGACGACGATCTCGATCGCGTCGGCCTTGTTGAGGTCCTCCGGGTTCATGCCGTAGCGGGAGGGAAGATATTGGTAGACCAGCGTCTTGGATTGGCCGCGCTCCTCCGTCGACATGCCGCCGTCCCCCGTCGTGGTCGAGGTCCCCGCCGCTGTGGCGCCGCGGCCGAGCGCCTCCTTGGCATTGGCCGACAGGGAGCCGAAGCTCATGCCCGCGATGGTGATCGGGATCTTGAGCTCCAGGGGTTTCTTGGCATGACGACCCCCCAGCACCACGTCCGTGCCGCAGCGTTCGCGGTATCCTTCGAGCGGATAGCGCGAAACCGAGGCGCCGAGGAACAGCAGGTCGTCGAAATGCGGCAGGCGCCGCTTCGCTCCGGCCCCCCGAATGTCGTAGATGCCGGTGGTCGCGGCCCGGCGGATCTCGGACAAGGTATAATCGTCGAAGGTCGCCGACTTTCGCGGCACGGTCGGCGGATTGGCATAGGACATGGCAGCCACAGGGGTCGGGCGATCTCCCCGGGCGGGGTCGTCGCGAGCAGGGACAAGCAGGAATTGGGCCGAAGGTCAGCCGTAGGCGTCGGCGTGATCGATGTTGAAGTTGTAGAGCTTGCGCGCCGAGCCGTAGCGCCTGAAGTCCGAGGCCTTGACGTCCGCGATGCCGGCGCGATCCAGCAGACCTTCGACGATGCGCAGGTGCTCGGGCCGCATCTCCTTTTCGATGCAGTCGGCCCCAAGGCTCTTCACGCTGCCGCGCACGAAGAGGCGCGCCTCGTAGATCGAGTCGCCGAGCGCGTCGCCGGCGTCGCCGCAGACGACGAGGTTGCCCGCCTGCGCCATGAAGGCCGACATGTGGCCGATGCTGCCCCGCACGACGATGTCGATACCCTTCATCGAGATGCCGCATCGGGAGGAGGCATTGCCCTCGATGACGAGAAGGCCGCCTTTGCCGGTTGCGCCGGCATATTGACTGGCGTCTCCCTTCACGACGACCCGACCCGACATCATGTTTTCGGCAACTCCGGGGCCGGCCGAACCATGCACGGTGACAACGGCCTCGCGGTTCATGCCGGCGCAATAGTAGCCGACGTTGCCTTGAATCGCGATCGCGAGGGGGGCGTCCCCGCCCACCGCGACGGCGTGCGAGCCGCGCGGGTTGGTTACTTCCCACAGGGTGTCGTTGGTTCCCGGCGACTGGCGATGGAGCGACTGGTTCAGTTCGCGCAGCGAGGACGTGGCGAGGTCCACGGTCGGCACGGATCAGCGCTCCCAAAAATAGACGGTGGCGGGTTCCGGCTCCCACACCCGTGCCTCCTCGATGCCGGGCAAGCCCACGAGGGCACGATATTCGGAGCCGAAGGCGACGTAGCGGTCGTTCTCCGCCAGCACGGCGGGTTTGCAGGCGATGGGGTCGCGCAGAACCCCCAAGCCGGTTTTGGTTCCCACCACGAAGGTGTAGAAGCCATCGAGTTCGTCGAGGCTTTTCTCGAGCGCTCCCCCGAGGCTCAAGCCCCGGTCCATCTGGGCCGTCAGATAGGCTGCGGCGACCTCGGTGTCGTTGTCGGTCTCGAAGGTCATGCCGTCGCGCTTGAGTTCACGGCGCAGGTTGTTATGATTCGAGAGCGATCCGTTGTGGACGAGGCACTGGTCGGCTCCCGTCGAGAACGGATGCGCCCCGAGGGTGGTGACGGCGGACTCGGTCGCCATGCGGGTATGGCCGATGCCGTGCGTGCCCGACATCGCGTCGAGATCGAAGCGCCTGGCCACATCGGTCTGCAGGCCGACCTCCTTATAGATCTCGATGGCGTCACCAGCCGCCATGACGCGCACCTCGGGATGGTCCGCCCGCAGCGCGGCACGAACCGCGCCGGCCCGTTCGGCCGGCACCGCAAGGACGGCATGGGAACTCTTGCGCGTCAGGGTGACCGCCGCTTCGGCCGCTTCGCTCAAGGCGGCGGCGAGACCCGCGAAAGCCCGATCCGGGTTCGCGGCCTGTACGGTGATCTTGGCCTCGCCCTCGCGGGGCTGGCCGTAGACCGCGAAGCCGGCGCTATCGGGTCCCCGGTCGCACATGGTGGCGAGCATGCCGGAGAGCAGGCGCCCCAACTGCGGCTCGAGGGCCTTGTCCTTGAGGAAGAGTCCGACGATCCCGCACATGGCTGCCCCTTCCGATCCCGCACATGGCTGCCCCTTCGCCGCACGCTGCTGAGGTCTACTCCTGTAACGACGAAGCGCCGGTTCCGCAAGAAGAAGAGTTTCTTCCGAAGAAATGGGGACAGCGTTCGCGCCCGATTCAACCTGTCGGGCGCTCCAAGCCCGTCACCGACAATGCCGCGGTCCGATACGCCTATCCCTCGAGGGACGCGTTCAACCGGAACACCGGGATGCAGGCGTGAAGCCAGAATGGTGGTGGGGAGGTATCGTCCACACTGAGTAGCTAATATTTTGAAAAAGCGTCGTTATTTTTCGGTGCATAATCGATTGTACCCGACTATGTACCCGTCTTTAGAAGTGTCTTACTCTCGATCCAGGCCTGCACCTCGCCGGCGCGCCAGCGAACGCAGTTCTCGCTCAGCCTGAAGGGCTTCGGAAACTCGTCCTTTTCCATCCAACGATAGATGGTCGACGAGCTAACCTGAAGCAGGCTCCTGACCTCGGCAAGGCCGATCATCTGGAGCGGCTGCATCACGGGCAGGGTAGGGGCCTTGGCGGCCTGTTGCGCGTCGGTCATCAGGCGTTTTCCCCACATTGCAACTTGGCCGATGTCTCGCTCGCCTCGCAAAGCACGATGATCTGGCTTCGATAGATTTCATCAGCCTTCTCCAGAGCGAAGACCCTGGTCGGCTCCGGCATCGCCCTCGAAGCCTTACGGATGACCGCACGCAGCTCCCGACGGGCACCGCGATAGATGATTCGCGATATCTCCTCGTCGGATTTGCGGATCGGCTCAGCCACGGCGAAGGCACGCTCTGCCTGCTGAATGGAGCCGCCGACGATCAGGCCGGCGAACTTCTGCGCCTCGGTCTCGCCAAGCTGCATGGCCTTGGCGATCTTCTGCCGATAGTCGTTGAGGTCAATGACGTTCATGGGGCGCCTCCCGCCACCAGCGCCTTGAGGTCCCGAAACAGCGCCTCCTCGATCTTCGGCTCGTCGATTTCCCGTTCGCGATAGAGTCGGAACCGCTCGACGATCTCGGGCAGCGTTGAAAGGCGCATCCCATGCTCGACCGCCTCCCGAATGACCTCCATGCGAGCGACCGCCACAAGGTCGAGCCCGTAGTCACCGCCGTACCTCCCGTCGGTTCCCATGGCGTCTTCCATCTCGTCGTTGCGGGCTCGCCAGTCGGCCAGTTCAGCACGAGCCTCCGCGAAGGTCGCGGGCATGGGGATCGAGCGTTCGATGGCCGCACGCAGGTCGGCCGGCATCTTGTCGGCAAGCGTGGACTTCTCCCAACCCTTAAGCTCCCACGTCCATCGCTCGTGCGGCGGCTTGCTCGGCACCCGCCATGCCTTCAGCCCCGCCAACAGCAGCGTCTCGCGCAAACA
>CAXSEU010000164.1:3831-7645 GCA_964236485.1 uncultured Lichenihabitans sp.
CCTCGACAGCCTTCAGGCTACCGTAGCGCTCCACCAGCGTGGCCCGACGCTCATGCCAGTGCTTGAGCTTCTCGGCGCTCGCGGTGGCCTGCCGCGCCATGTGGCCGGGATTGTCGACCTCGGTATATTCGTCGAAGCCGGCGAACGGATTGTTCGGTGCCGCCTCTCTGACCTTCTGATAGGCCAGGATGCACAGGGCGCGCTCGAAGCCGCCGACGTCCGGCGTGAGGACGGCCTCCGCCTTCCGGCGCGCTGCGGTGCGTTCGGCCTCGTGCGTGGTGCTCTCCATCAGGGCGACGAGCTTGGCGAAGCGTGGGTCGAGGGCCGGGGTCTTCAAAGGGACACATCGGCCGAGGCCGCCACTGGCATGCAGTTGATGTGGTAGCTAAAGCCGTCCCGAATGGATCGGCCGAGGTGGTCCGAGAAGATCGCGCCGAGGTATGCCCGTCGCCTGTCTCCACGGAACGGCTCCATCATTCGATCGAAGGCGTCGTTGATATGGTTGGCGCGCATCAGGCTGTCCTCGCACTCGGCGAGCGCGCTGACTGTGCTCAGCACCTCGCCTTCGTAGACCTCCAAGAATTCAAGCACCCAGGGCCACACGGGCCCGGGCACGATTGCCTGGCCACGCAGGCCGGCTTGGTACAGGAACCCATTCAAATGCCTCGCGTCCGGCGCCCGCTGGGCTCTGGGCGGCTCCCGGGTGGGCAAGGGGAAGCGCGAGATCCTGAGGGCGCCGCCCTTTTCCATGGTTTCGACGGACAGCCGGGCGCAAGCCAGACAGATGAAGACGCTGCCGGCGGCGCGTAGGAGGTGCGAGACCTCATCGCTCTTCCTCGTGCAGAAGGAACATCGATAAGCGGTCATCGCTCGACCTCCGCCCCGACAACCCGCATGGCAGGCGCGGCACCGTACGCGCCACACTCGCCGGCGATGACGGCTCTCATGCCACCTTTCCCACGACGGGCACCATGCCGTCGGCGGCGGCGTGCGCGATGTGTCGCCGCCGCGCCGACTTGCCCGGATTTTCGGCCCGCCAATCGATCCCGAGTAGGTCCATGATCTGTTCGGCGCGGGACGATGGTTGCGCCTCGCTGCGCCAGTCCCTGCCGACCGGGAAGTGGAATGTGGCCGCGGCCGTCCCTTGAGGCACGAAGCGCACCGCATCCTTCCCGAGTTCGGGGTAGAGCTCGATTGCGAGCAGCCGGCGCTCCATGTACAGCCACTCAGCATAGGCTTCGAGCGCTCGGCGGTCCGGATCATTCACGGCGTTGAGCGATTTGGGCTCGCGACGATGCATTCCAATCCGGGCCGCATCCTGAGCGACCGACATCATTAAATCGTCATCCCAATCGTTTCTGCTGCCGCTCACCTGAGTCTCGATCCAGGCGCCGGCTTTTGCGGCGAGGGCAGTCAGTGAGCAAGCCTTCATCTTGGTCAGGGCGCGAGATTGAAGCTCAAGCTGACGGGACAGATAGTCGGCCTGCTTCTTAGCTTCAGGCAGACCGATTGTGGCGACAAATGAGGCTTCCTCACGCTCATAGGTTTCTACCGCAGCGATCCTGGATCGAAGCGCCTCGGTCTGCGTATCAGTGTTGTGTGTGCCCCTTGAAAGAGCGGTCCGAAGAAACTTCGAAGACCGTTCCGGTATCCACGCCCCCGGCCTACTGTCTTTCCGCTGCGGCTGATGCTGCTGTGAATATGCGAAAACTTGATCCTCAAGCGCCCCCCGCCGATCTGCCGCCGCTTGCTCATCCCTGGCCGTATGCGCGACCCGGTTGGCGTGTTTGATCAAGGTTGCCTGACCGAACTCGCGATGCGCCGCCTCTGGCCTTTTGCATGGCAATGGCTGAGCAGCCACGGCCTCGAACGTCGGCGCCGCGCCGGTGGGCGCCGAGGAGCCTGCCAGACGGTGAACGTCATCGGCGGATGTGGTATGCGCTTGCTCGATCATGATCTTCTCCTCGGATGGGGTGGGTTTTGATCAAGGCTCGCTGGCGAAGGGCAATTCGCCGGCGGGCCACTTGTGCTGGGTGTCCTACGCGGCGATCTCGCCTACACCCGACGGACCTTCGATAGTGTCGAACAGGCCATCGACTTCGATCGATACAGCCGCGTTGACTTTCGCCTTCAGGGCGTTGCGTCCACCATCATCGGTCCACTGTCGCTCGACGGCGCGGCGCAGGTATTCGTGATCGACGTCTCCGGCGTTCCAGCCGCGCTCAGTCATGATCTTCTCGGTTTCGGCGAATGCCGCCTGGATCATGGTCCATGTGTCTTCGTCTTTCCGGCTCATGCGGCTTCTCCTTGCGACCTGTCTCGTGCGGTCCTGACCTCGAAGGCGTCCTGGCCCTGCGGACCCTTGCCCTTGCGGGATGCGAAGGTCGTTCCGGCGATGTTGACGCCGAGCCAAAGATCGCGGCCGACGCGTGTCATGGGCGCGACCTCGATAGTGGGACCGAGCGGCACCCATCGGGGATCGCGGTAGGAACGCGTCTCGATCGCCGCGATATCGTTCAGCGGGATCGGGCTGGCACGACACCACCAGCTTCCGGGGTTGCTCTTACCGCGCGCTGCGGCGTGCAGCAGATCAACATACCTTGCCGTCCATTGCGGGAACCGAATGGGCGCCTCGGACCAGTGGAAGAACAACTCGACGTCGAGCGTGAAGCGGACGTGGCGAGTCTTGCCCGACCGGTAGTGCTCGCCACGATCGGCCGATGCCGTCATGTCGGCGAGCGGGTCGGCCGTCGCCCAGACGAAGTCGGGAGCCGGGAGCCGGGAAGTCGCCGATCTTATTGGAGCAGGGCCGGAGCTCCCGGTCCTGAAGGATCCACGGCAAGCGCGCGGTGTCGGTGAAGTGAAAGACCGCCGTCATGCGCAGGCCTCCATCGGCTGAGCGCCTGATTGCGGATCGAGCTCACCGCCGCCGGGATCGTCGTCGTCGTCATCGTCGAGCCAACTGGTCTGGGCGATCAGCAGCGCCATCGCGGTCTCTTCCGCTCGACGCGCGATCCAGGCGCGTGCGTCCGACGCGGCCACATCAATCCGCGCAAGCTGGCAAAACCGCTCGTGGCTTCCGATCAACATGACGACATATTCGGGCGGCTGGCTCTCAGTCACGGCGACCCAGACGTTAATGTCGCGGATCGTTTGAACCTTTTCCACGTCCTGAAATCCGACCCAAGACCCCTTGCCATCGCGCTTGTAGATCCAGCCTCGGGCCTGCAGGGTGGCGAAGATGTCATCACACTTGGCGAAACCGAGCGTCTTTGCCGCGTCCCGCAGGGACATGGAGCCGCCCGCGCTGCCGAGGCGGTCAAGCTGGACCTGCACGACTGCTGCGGCCGCTTCCGCCTCGGCGGCCCGGCGCTGATCCGCGATGCGACCATGGGCTTGCTCAGTCAGCAGGCGGAGCAGGACGGACGGGTCCGAGAGATCGGGAAGCTTCGGAGCGGCGAGAGCGGCCTCAAGCTCCAGCCACCTGTCGACGATCCGAGCCCGCATGCCGACGTGGTAGCCGGAAACGAGGACGATGCACTCCCGCTTCGGGAGCTTCAGGATCGGGTAGATCTCGCCATTCTGCGGGTGCTGATACGATGCCTCGAAACTAAGAGAGCCGATCGTCTGGGTGGTCTCCCCAGTTCTGGGGATACCCTCGGTCACCAAGTCCAACAGCATCTTGCGGCCGTCGCGGAGCACGTGGTCGTGGCGCTTACCGGTCAGGCTCGCGATCTCGGTCGACGACGTCGTGAGAACGCCGGCGAGCGGCTCAAGCGAGAGGGGAGCGGCGGACGGCGAAGGCGCGGTGAGG
>CAXSEU010000165.1:0-2880 GCA_964236485.1 uncultured Lichenihabitans sp.
AGGCGCCTCATCCTGAGCCGGGTCCGGTCGGGCCGTGTCGAAGGACGGGAGCCGCCCCCGTCCTTCGACCTGCTCGGAATGAGGTTCGACACGAACGCTGCCGCTCGGCATGACGGCGGAAAAACCAACGTCAGCGTCCCGGCATCGACGCCGGGTTACGAGCGCTATGGCCCACGCCGTGGATAATGACCTCGCCTTCACTTGTTTGGTAGAAGATGAGGTAAGGATAGGGTGAAGCCGATATGCACCGCAGATGCCGCTTGCGTGTCAGCCGGCCAGCCTGTGGATGGCGCAGCAGTAACTCGATCATAGCCTGGATTCTGCGTTGTACGCGGTGAGCGCCGTGCGGCGACTCTCGCTTGATAGTGGACAGGACGTGATCGAGCTCGGTAAGCCCTTCAAGCGTATAGCGCAGTTTCAAAGATCATGCTTCGCCCAGATCGCCCGTACTTCTTCGTCTGTCGCAAATTCATTGCGGGCCGCTTGTTTGAATGACCGTCGAAACGAGGCCTCTTCCTCCGGCGTGAGATCGATCACCGGCTCCTCATCGCCCGCATAGGTCAAGACCATCCGCGCGATCTCGTCCTGCATTTCAGGAGGGAGAGCTTGCAGCTTTTCGAGGGCGTGTTCTAGGAGTTTCGTCACCGGGTCATCATAACCACTCACGCCTGAAAACCACAGGCCGGTTTGCACATCGTGTTCGCATACGAGGCGGATGAGCGCTCAGTCGTATTGGCGTCCCGTCATTAATGCAGCAGGCCGAGCACCGATTTGACGTCGCGCATGGTCTTCTCGGCGATGGCGCCGGCGCGTTCCCCTCCGCTGGCAAGAACGCCGTCGATGTAGGCGGGGTCGGCGAGGAGGCGCTTCATCTCGCGACCGATCGGGCCGAGCCTGGCGACCGCGAGTTCCACCAGCGCGTTCTTGAAGGTCGAGAACTGGCTGCCGCCGAAGGAGCCGAGAACCATGCCCTTCGTAGTCTCGGTCAGCCCCGCGTAGATGCCGACGAGGTTGTCGGCCTCGGGGCGTCCGGCGAGTCCCTCGACCTCTGACGGCAGCGCATCGGGATCCGTCTTGGCCCGGCGGATCTTCTGCGCGATCGTGTCGGCATCGTCGGTGAGATTGATGCGTGAATTGTCGGACGCATCGGATTTAGACATCTTCTTCGCGCCGTCGCGCAGGCTCATGATCCGCGTGGCCGGTCCCTGGATCAGGGGTTCGGGCAAGGCGAAGAACCCCTCGCGAAAGTCGCTGTTGAACTTCTGGGCGATGTCGCGGGCGAGTTCGAGGTGCTGCTTCTGGTCGTCGCCCACCGGCACATGGCTGGCGTGGTAGAGCAGGATGTCGGCCGCCATCAGCACGGGATAATCGTAAAGCCCGACCGAGGCGTTCTCGCGATCCTTGCCAGCCTTTTCCTTGAACTGCGTCATGCGATTGAGCCAGCCGAGACGGGCCACGCAATTGAACACCCAGGCGAGTTCCGCATGGCCGGAAACGCGGCTCTGGTTGAAGACGATCTGCTTCACCGGGTCGATGCCGCAGGCGATGAAGGCCGCCGTGACCTCGCGCGTGTTCTGCCGCAACTGCTCCGGATCATGCGCCATGGTCATGGCATGGAGGTCGACGACGCAATAGAGGCACTGGTTGCCCTGCTGCAGCGCCACGAACCGCGTGATCGCCCCGAGGTAATTGCCGAGATGCAGGTTTCCGGTCGGCTGGACGCCGGAAAAGACGCGGGTGATGGGGGTCATGAGGGTCCGGGCCGGAAGAGGTGAAGCGGGCCTTTAGCCGCCACCGAAGCACCCTGCAAGTCCTGGGCGCGAGCGTCGTTTCGCGGCGCCTGACGCTGCCCGACTGCCGCTTCGAGATCTCACTCCTTGGCGTCGAGCCGGTCCAGCCGCTTCTGAATCTCGCTCATGTCGCGCTTGATGGTCTCGATGTCGTCCTCCGACACCGGCTTGGTTTCGGCCGGCGCCGGGGGACCGGGGGCGACCGGGGCGAAGGGGTTGAACATGGTCAGCGCCTGCGAGAACATCTTCATGTTCTTGCGGGTCTGCTCTTCGAGCTGGTCGAAGATCGGGGTGCGGAACACCTGGCCCGGCAGCGACGTCGAGCCGAAGGTGTCGGCGATCTGCTCCCTGAAATGCTGCTGTTCGCTGGTGAGCTTGTCGATCGTGAATTCGAGGTAGCTCGGCACGACCATCTGCATGCTGTCGCCATAGAAGCGGATGAGCTGGCGCAGGAACGTGATCGGCAGCAGGCTTTGGCCGGCCTTGCTTTCCTGCTCGAAGATGATCTGTGTCAGGACCGAGCGCGTGATATCCTCGGAGGACTTGGCGTCGTAGACCAAGAAATCATCGCCGCGTTTGACCATGCCGGCGAGATCTTCGAGCGTCACATAGGTGCTGGTGTTGGTATTGTAGAGTCGGCGGTTGGCGTATTTCTTGACCGTGATCGGCTGCTTCTCGTTCTCCGTCATTACCGCCAACTCGCCAGGACCGATGTTCCGCTCGACCTCTAGGGAGCGAGGGTGCGGATACGGGCTCCAGGATAGGCTGAACGGCGTCCGCAGCAAACTGATTTTTCATGGGTTGCACCGGCGGCCGTCGGCGGCCAAATAGGAGCCGGGAAAGTCGGTCGGCACCACGCCCGGAAATGCTTGCGGACGACGCTTGGTTTCCACCAACGTCGCGGTCCGGCGCACGGGATAATGATCGAGAAGTAAAGGGAGCTTCCATGTCGAGCGATATCGTCATCGTCAGTGCGGCCCGCACCGCCGTCGGGGCCTTCAACGGCGTCTTCGCCAACAACCCGGCGCATGAACTCGGTGCCGAGGCGGTCAAGGCCGCGCTGAGCCGGGCCAAGGTCGAAGCCGCAGAG
>CAXSEU010000165.1:2890-3250 GCA_964236485.1 uncultured Lichenihabitans sp.
AGGTCGACGAGGTCATCCTGGGGCAGGTGCTCACCGCCGGACAGGGGCAGAACCCCGCCCGGCAAGCCGCCATGGCGGCCGGGGTGCCTCAGGAGAAGACCGCTTGGGGGCTGAACCAGCTTTGCGGCAGCGGCTTGCGGGCGGTGGCGCTCGGCCTCCAGCAGATCGCCAATGGCGACGCGTCCATCATCGTCGCGGGTGGGCAGGAGTCCATGTCGCAGGCGCAGCACGCCGCCCACCTGCGCTCCGGCACCAAGATGGGTGACTTGAAGTTCGTCGATACGATGCTGAAGGACGGCCTGATGGACGCGTTCCACGGCTATCACATGGGCACCACGGCCGAGAACATCGCGACGAAGT
>CAXSEU010000165.1:3260-7318 GCA_964236485.1 uncultured Lichenihabitans sp.
ATCGCGCATGCCGAAAGTGACGCCCTCCAAGAGCGAGCGGATGAGCATCTCGCGCGAGGATCAGGACCGTTTCGCGGCGGCCTCGCAGAACAAGGCGGAAGCAGCCCAGAAGGCGGGCCACTTCACCGACGAGATCGTGCCCTTCACGGTCAAGACCCGGAAGGGCGACATCGTGATCGATCAGGACGAATACATTCGCCCCGGCACGACCCTCGAAGCCTTGGCAAAGCTCAAGCCAGCCTTCTCCAAGGACGGGACCGTGACGGCGGGATCCGCCTCGGGCATCAACGACGGCGCCGGCGCGGTGGTGCTGATGAGCGCCGAGGAGGCCAGGCGCCGCGGCTTGACGCCGCTGGCGCGTATCGCCTCATGGGCGACGGCGGGCGTCGACCCGGCCGTCATGGGGTCCGGCCCGATCCCGGCCTCCCGCAAGGCGCTGGAGAAAGCCGGGTGGAAGGTCAAGGATCTCGAGCTCATCGAGGCCAACGAGGCCTTCGCGGCCCAGGCCCTCGCGGTCAACAAGGACATGGGCTGGGACCCGGCCCGGGTCAACGTCAACGGCGGCGCCATCGCGCTCGGCCATCCGATCGGCGCCTCGGGCGTCCGGGTGCTGGTGACGCTGCTGCACGAGATGGGGCGGCGCGACGTCCACAAGGGTCTCGCCACGCTGTGCATCGGGGGCGGCATGGGCATCGCCATGGCGGTGGAGCGCTGAGGTAAGACTCTCCTCCGAGGTCGCGGCGGAGCTTTCCTGCCGCCCGACCACCCGGGCCCGACATCAAGCGGAACGCTCCGCCGCGGCCGACGTCAGCCTTTGCTGGCGCCCTCGAGGAAGAGCTGGCTCATCGCCGTGGGCCGGACGCCGGTGACTGATTTCCCCGTGACGGTCAGGAAGTCGTAGAAGTACGAGAAGATCACGGGCGTCTCGTCGAGCAGCAGGCGTTCGATCTTGCCGGCCTGCTCGCGCTGGCTTTCCAGATCCGAGGTCGCGATGAAGCCCGAGACGAGCCTGTCGTATTCGGGGTTCTTGAAGTGGGCGGCATTCCATGTGCCGTCGCTGCGAAGCGGTGCCGACAGGTAGACGTTGGGCACGCCCCGGTGGCCGTAGTCGGTGATGCCCATGGGGGAATCGAGCCAGTTGGACTTGCCGTACACGGCCTCGCCGTAATACGCGCTCTGGTCGAGGATGTTGAGGTCGATGGTGATGCCGATCTCCCGCGCCGCGTTTTGAACCAGCTGCGCGTATTCCGGGATTTCGAGGTAGCGTTCGGTCGTCAGCGTCGCGTGGAGGCCCTTGGTGGCCCCGGCCGCCTCCAGCAAGGACTTTGCCTCGGCAAGATCCTTCTGACGCTGCGGCACGCTCGTGTTGGTCGAAGGATAGAGCGGGGCGAAAGGGCTGTCGTTGCCTTCCACCGCGCGCCCCCGCATCAGTCCCTTGACGAGGCGCCCCCGATCGAGGGAGAGCGCCACCGCCCGGCGGACCCGCTTGTCCTTGAAGGGTTCCATGTCGTTGCGCATGTGCAGTTGCTGATGCGCCGAGGATTTGAGGCTGATGATGGAAACGTTGGGATCCGCCAGCAAGGCCACCCCCGCGAGCACCGGAACCTGCTGGATCACGTCGACCTGCCCGCCTTGCAGGGCCAGGATCATGGGCTGGTTATCGGTGTAGAAGGTGAACTCCGTGCGGTCGGGAAGCGCCTTCTCTCCCCAATAATCGGGATTGCGGACAAACGACGCGCCACTCTTGGGCGTGTATTTTTCGAGCTTGAAGGGGCCGGTGCCGATGAACGTCTTTTCGAAGTCGCCCGCGTAGTCGGCCGGGATGATGATGGCGTTGTAGTTGTCGGAGGAGACCAGGTAGGGGAAGCTGCCGTTGGCGGCGTCGAGGTGGAATTCCACCGTGAGGTCGTCGACCTTTCGGGTGCCGCCTTTGGACAGAAAGCCCGCGAAGGCGGAGAGGGCGTTCGAGGCATTCTTGGGATCGGCGAGGCGGTCGATGGAAGCCACGACGTCGTCGGCCTTCATGGTCGTCCCATTGTGGAACTTGACGCCGGGACGAAGCGTGAAGGTCCAGACGGTGCTCTCCGCATTGGGCTTCCAGCTCAGCGCGAGACAGGGCTTCAACACCAGGTCCGGTCCATCGACGCAGAGGAACTCGCCGACCTGCTGGAGCATGAGGAGGCCGCCCGCATTGGCGACGGTCACCGGATCGATGCTGCCCGCCGGCATCTTTTGCGCGACCCGGATGGTACCCCCGGGCGCAGCCCGCGCGGCTCGAATGCCCGGAAGCGTGCCGGCCCCGAGCCCCGCGATGCGCAGCAGGGTCGGCAGCGAGAGACCGAGCACGCTGCCGTGCCGTACGAACTCCCGGCGGCTGACGCGGCCGTCCACCAAGCCATCGATCAGATGGCTCTCGGTCTCCGTGCCGGCGGACCGGATGGCATCGATGAAGGGGAGATGTTTTTTCATGGCTAGCCCAAGCTCCTGCTCGATTTCGTTGCCGTAGCCCCAAGGTCTGGAGCGCCCAAGGTTCCGGCTCAACCGGCCGGTCCCGGGGCTTTATCGATCTGTTTGCCCGTTCAGGGTGTTCTCCACAATGGCGAAAAGGAGTTCCGGCAGCACCTCGAATCCGTAGGGCGCGTGCAGCCGCTCGAGCCGCGTGTGATAATCCCGACCCCAGGGCCCGGCGTTGATGATCGGAATGCCCGCGATCCCGCCGCTCTCCGGCCAGACGAAGGCCGTTCCCCACACCGGCGTGTTGCGTGCCACGATGCCCAGCGACGCGTCGTCGGCCTCGCCGAGGAAACTCATGTCCGAGATGCCGGCGAAGACCGGCTCGCAGCGGATCGTCGTCTGGTGGCGGTGGCCGACCATGGCCGCGGCGTCGCGCGCCGCGGACGCCAGGGCGAGCGCGGCGGGCGCCCGAGACAGTCTCGTCGGCAGGTAGGGGATCGAGCCGAAACCGGTGACGACCACCGGCCCGGCGAGGCCGCTCGCCGCCCACATCCTCTCGGTCGCGAGGCGGCAAAGCTCGGGAAGCGGGACGGCCGTTGCCTCGGCTCCCGCGAGGCGAGCGGCCGCGTAGGAGGCGGGGTCGCGCCGTTGCGCCGCCTCCGCCAGCGCTTCGAACCGGATGATCGGCACGGCGTCGACGGCCTCGATCGCACGATCCGTGGCGCGGAACTTCCGCGCACGGTCACGCAGGTCTGCGAGCACCTCTGCGACCGCCTGACCGCAGAGATCGTCGAAGCTCCGCATCACGTCTTCGGGCGTCCGCGACACCAGCAGCACGTTGAAATAGGCGAAGGCGCTCGCGGGTGTCGTCACATCGTATCCGGCCTTGCCGTCCCGCAGCCCGAGCAGGCTCGGCGGCGTCGCCGGCCCTTCCGCGTCGTCGGTGAGTTCGGTCGCCCATTCGACGCGGCGGGCGATGGCCCCCGCGAGGACAGCCGCGTTGATCCCCGACTGGGGGAAGCCCGAATGCGTCGGCTGTCCGACCACGAAAGCCGCCGGCAACAGCTTGCCGATGGTCCCGAAAGCGATCGCCCGTCCTGCCGATCCGTCCCCGTCGTCGGCGATGGCATCGAGGTTCAGGGCTCCGATGAAGTCGAGGTCGTGCCGGGTCGCGATCGCGCGGAGTTCCGTCGCGGCCGCGCGAGCGCCGGCGGAGGACGCCTCTTCGTCTGGAACCGCCAGGAAAAGCAGGTTGCCCGCCTGTGGTTCGGCGGCGAAACGCTCCGCCGCGGCGATTCCGGCCGCGAGCCCGGCCTTCATGTCGAGGAGACCGCGGCCCGGCAGGAAGTCGCCGGAGGCGAGATCGTCCCGGGCCCGCACCTCGGCGGGGGTCGATGCGGCCGCGCCGAGCCGGTGCCCCAATTCGGTCTTCAGGTCTTCCGGGGCGGTCGCCAGGGAAGCGACGGAGGACGAGCGTCAGCGGCGCGCCGGGGTCGGCGGCGGCGGGGCGCGGTGTGACCGGCGATGCGATTGGCGCTTCGACGGTGAAACGCTGCGCGCGGCGAGCGGCGGCTTCGAAGTGCGTGAGAGGAGGCGCATCGAAC